>JAJYAW010000153.1 GCA_021779335.1 Myxococcales bacterium
CCCGCCGCTCGGCGGGAGCGCGGAGGCGGGGTCGCGACGCACCTTGACGGCGCGCGCCCTGGTGCTCGCCACCGGCCGCTTCGTCGGCGGCGGCGTCGCGCGGCGCGGCGCGCTCCTGGAGCCGCTGCTCGGCCTGCCGGTCCAGGCCTCCGAGGCGGGCGCCTCGGGCGTGCACCTGGCTGCCCGGCCGGCCGCTGCGTCGACCATCCGCGAGCGGCGGGCGCCCCAGCCGCTCCTGGCGGCGGGGATCCGGGTCGATGGCGCCTGCCGGCCGCTCGGCGAGGACGGGCTGCCCGCCCACTACCGGCTCTTCGCCGCCGGCGCGGTCATCGGCGGGCACGAGCACGCGGCGGACGGGACGGGGCTCGGCGTGGCGATCCTGTCGGGTGTCCTGGCGGGGCGGGGGGCGGCCGCGCAGCGCTGAGCGGCGACGTCCGGATCAGCCGGCCGCGGCCGAGGCCCTCGGTGCGAGCGCCACCGCGCCGAGCCAGCGCTGCGCGAGGGTGGCGGCGTCGCCGTCCGAGATCTCGCCGCTGCAGCGCGCCTGGTGCACGGCCACGCTCTCGCGGGCCACCAGGACGAGCAGGCCGCGCGCCCGGAGCCGGAAGCACAGGTCGAGGTCCGGCGCCGCGCCGCCGAGCCCCTGGTCGAAGCCGCCCACCGCCTCGAAGGCCTCCCGCCGGACCAGCAGCGCGACGCAGGAGGCCGCGGGCACCTCGCTCACCTCCAGGCTGGGGATCCCGGGCTCGGCCGCGCCGACCGCCACCGGCACCATGGGGTGCTCGTCGCTCGAGGTGAAGATCACGCCGTCCGCCTCGACGAGCCCGCTCGGGCCGAGCAGCCGGCTCGAGACGGCGCCGATGGCCGGGTCGGCCTCGGCCAGGCGGACCAGCGGCGCCAGCCACCCCGGGTGCGGGGCGGCGTCGGCGTGGAGGAAGACCAGGAGCGGGGCGCGGGCCTGGGAGGCCCCGGCGGTGGCCGCGGCGGCGAACCCCTGGGGCACGTCGCCGCGCAGCGAGGTGATCCCCGGCAGGCGCGCCAGCGCCGCGGCGGTCTCGTCGCTGGTGCCGTCGTCCACCACGATGACCTCGTGGGGAATCCCCGCGGCGCCCTGCGCCAGCGCGGTCAGGCAGCGGAAGGTCTCGTCCCAGGGGCCGTCGGCGACGACGACGACGGAGACGCGCGGCGTGGCGGCGGCGGTGCTCATGGTCTTCCTTCAGGCCCCGGGGGCGGGCGGGAGATGACCTGGCGCAGCGTCCGCTCCACGGTGGAGAGGGCGGCGTCCCAGGAGAAGCGCTCGGCGGCGGCCCGGCCGCGCAGCGAGAGGAGGCGGGCGGCGGCGGGATCGGCCAGCACCCTCCGGATGGCCTTGGCCAGCGAGCCGACGTCCCCGACCGGGCAGAGGACCGCGTCGTGGCCGGCCAGGGCGTAGGTGGCGATGCCGCCGCACTGGGTGGCCACCACCGGCACCCCGGAGGCCATGGCCTCGATGGGCGGCAGCGGGAAGGCCTCGTAGCGCGAGGTGAAGAGGAAGAGGTCGTGGGACCGGTAGATGGCGGGCAGCTCGTGCTGCGGAGGCGACACGACGTTGCGGAGCGGGAAGGGGATGCCCCCCACCTCGACGGCGGCCTGGCTCACCCAGGTGACCTCGAACCGGCTGCCGGCGTTCCAGGCGGTGGCCAGCGCCTCGAGCGCCGTCCGAAAGGCCTTGAACGGCAGGGCCGCGTTGCCGACCAGGAGCACCTTGCGGCCTGGCTGGAGCCCGTCGAGGTGGCCGTCGGGCTGGAAGCGCGTGAGGTCGATGCCGTTCGGCCAGACCACCGTGCGGCGGCCGTAGTCTCGCCGGAGCACGCCGGCGACGTGCTCGGAGACCGAGGCGATGGGCACCGGGAGCCGCATGGCGGCGTCGAACTGGGCCTGGACGGCGCGGCCGGCCTCGTCGTCGCGGACGTCGCCGAAGAGGGTCTCGTGCCCCTGCTCGAAGTAGACGAGCGGCACGGTGGCGCCCGCGGCGTCGAAGAGCCACTGGTACCAGCCGATCACCGCGGCGTCGGCGCCGCGCAGCGCCGGGCCGATGGAGCGCTCGGGGGGGTGGACGATCTCGCCGTCGGTCTCGACGTCGCTCCACTCGGGGATGGCCCGCCGCGCCCGGCCGCGGTAGGCGGCGCGGACGCGGTGGCCCCGGGCGCGCAGGCGCCGGATGTGCTCGAGGAGGATCTTGAGGCCGCCGGTCAGGTTGTGGTGCGGGATGAGGTAGATGAGGTCGAGGGGGCGAGGCGCGGGCGCAGGGGCACCGTCCCAGCGGGCGTCGGCGGCCAGCACTTCCGGGGTTGTGATCCGGTGCTGGGCTGGGGGCGCCGAGACCATGACACCGGCTCCAAAGCAAGAACGCGGCCAGGGCTCGAGCCGCCCGAACGGCGGGGCTTCCCGCAAGTGGGAGTGTCCGTCGCCACGCAGCTGACGGGCAGGGTGTCAGCCCGCTGGCGCAACTGCGCGTGCCTCGACCGGACAGAGGGGAAGCGCCTGATCTGCCGCGCGAATCCGTGGCTGCATCCCGGCCCCGAGCTTGCAGCCAAGCACTGGGTTGGGCATTTCGACGAGGAGGTCATGATGGCTGGCGCAGCGCAGCAGGGGAGCGACGTCGAGGTGCGGGCCGGCGAGGGGTTCGACCCCGCGAGGCCCAACTACGCCAACACCCCGGCGTCGGCCCGCCGGCCGAGCTACGGCAACCAGCCGGCTGACCCGAACGCCCCGCCGGCCGTAACGATCGTCACCCCGTACTTCAACCCGGGACCGATCTTCCGCGAGACCGCCACCTCGGTGTTCCGCCAGTCGCTCCAGCAGTGGGAGTGGCTGCTCGTCGACGACGGCTCGACCGATCCGGCCTCGCTGGTCCTGCTCGAGGAGTACGGCCGGATGGACTCTCGGATCCGCGTCCTCCGGCAGGGGCGCAATGCCGGGCCCGGCGCGGCCCGAAACCGCGGGTTCCGAGAGGCCCGCGCCGACCTGGTCTTCAAGCTGGATGCCGATGACCTCCTCGAGCCGACCACGCTGGAGAAGACCGCCTGGTACCTCCTCACCCACCCGGAGGCGGGCTTCGTGAGGGGCTACACGGTCGGGTTCGGCGCCATGGAGTATCTTTGGCGGCGCGGATTCGACGACGGGGCGGCGATGCTCCAGGAGAACCTGGTCACCGTCACCAAGATGATCCGACGCTCGGTGTACCAGGGGGTTGGCGGTTACGACGAGTCGGTGCGGGCCGGGCTGGAGGCGCGGATCCGGCAGACCGGGCTGAACCAGGTCCGGCTGCTGGGGGCGGTCCCCAATGAGGCCATGAGGGGGATCCTGGCGCTGGCCGACGTCTTCTTCTCTCTCGAAGAAGCCCAACGGACGGTTCGGGACGTTCCAGGAGACCTGCCTTCCCCAGGCGTGGCGACGGTGGTGGCCGGGCTGGCGGTTCGCGCCACCATGCTCCAGCGGGAGGCCGACCGGGTCCTCGCCGCCGCCTCCGGGGAGCTGGCCAGGAATCGCGCCGAGGCGGAGCGCGTCTCCTCGGCCCAGCTGGAGCGGCTAGCCCGGGCCCAGCGAGAGGCCGGCGCGGCGCTGCTTCGGGCGGGCCAACGGGCCCTGGGGCTGCGGGCTTTCGACGTGGCGCTCCAGGTGGCCGTCACCTCGGGGCGGCCCGAGCTGGAGCTCGGGACCAGGACGGCCCAGGCGCAGGCTCTCGTCGAGGTGGCTCCGGGCCTGGCGGCCGCGGCGCTGGACGAGGCCCTCCCGCAAGCGCCGCCCGGAGAGGAGCAACGCGCGCCCCAGCCGGCCACGGAGGGCGCCGGGCCGACGGTGACGGTGGTGATCCCCTGCTACAAGCAGGCGCACTACCTGGAGGAGGCGGTAGAGAGCGTGGTGGGCCAGACCCGCTCGGACTGGGAGATCGTCGTGGTCAACGACGGCAGTCCGGACGACACCAGCGCCGTGGCACGACGCCTCATGGCCCGGTTCCCCGACCAGTCCATCCGGCTGGTGGAACAGGAGAACCGCGGTCTGCCGGCGGCGCGCAACGCCGGCTTCGGCGTCGCTCGCGGCCGCTACGTGCTCCCGCTGGACGCCGACGACAAGATCAAGCCGACCCTGATGGAGCGGCTGGTCACGGTGCTCGACAGCGACCCCGGGGTCGGGTTTGCCTACACCGAGATCGAGCACTTCGGGGCTCGCACCGACGTCTTCCGCCTGCCGGACTTCGACCGGGGCGTGCTGCTCGGGCAGGACAACATCGCCTGCGTCTGCTCCCTCGTGCGCCGCGCCGCCTGGGAGCAGACCGGCGGGTACGACGAAGCGATGCGGGAGGGGTACGAGGACTGGGACTTCTGGGTGACACTGGCCGGAGCCGGATGGACCGGCCACTGCGTCCACGAGCCGCTCTTCCTCTACCGCAAGGCCGGCGCCAGCATGCTCACCGAGGCGAACAGGCGGCGGCCCCGCCTCATCGCCCGGATCATCCTCAACCACCCGGCGCTATACTCGCAGGAGTCCCTGGCCGAGGCCCGGGCAATCCTGGCGGCGCCGGAGCCGCCGCCGCTGGTGGCGCGCCCGGCCCGGATGCGGCGCCCCAGGGATGCGGGCGCGCCCGCCGTCTCGGTGGTGGTGCCCTGCTTCATGCAGGCCGAGTTCCTCCCCATGGCCGTGGGGAGCGTGGCGCTCCAGACCCTGAAGGACTGGGAACTCATCGTGGTCGACGACGGCAGCCCGGATGGCACCGCCGATTTGGCGCGCCGCCTGTTCGACAGGCTCCCGGGGCGCCGCTGCCGGTTGATCCGCCAGGCCAATTCCGGACTGGCGGCCGCACGCAACGCAGGCGTCGCGGCGGCACGCGGGCGCTACATCCTGCCGCTCGACAGCGATGACGCCATCGACGCACCGTACCTGGAGCGGACGGTGGCCCTACTGGAGCGGGAGGATGTAGACATCGTGGCCACCGATGGGGTGATGTTCGGCGCCCGCACGGACGGCATCGCCCTGCAGCCCCACCGGCTCTGGGAGAACGTCCATCGCGCCAACTGCCTCAACTACTGCTCCCTCTACCGACGCGAAGTCTGGGACGAGGCGGGGGGCTACAACCCGAACATGACGAGGGGGTACGAGGACTGGGACTTCTGGGTGGGCTGTCGTGCCGCCGGCCATCGGGTGGGGCACCTGGCCGAGCCGGTGTTCTTCTACCGCGTCAAGGAGGAGAGCATGTACACGGCGGCGGTGCGCCACGACAAGCAGCTCCGGGCCCGCATCGCGCTCAACCACCCGACGCTGTACCCGGAGCCGGTGCTGGCAGAGGCCCGCGCCCTCCTGGACCGGGAACCCCTGCCGATTCATGGGAGGGCGGGCTGAGCCAGCCGCAGGGCGTGCGGGCGCGGCGGCGTCCGGCCCATGGTCGAGGCGTCCCGGCGCCCTAACCCTGCCGGCGGGCCTCCACGAAGTAGCCCACCGTGAACTGCTCCCCTCCGAGCGTTTCGTCGAGGTCGAAGAACCAGGATGGCAGCAGTTCGCCGAGGAGCCGGAGCACCTCGGGAGGCGGTCGCTGGGCCGCGTCGGCTCGGGCCAGCTGGTCGGCCGCGCGAGCCGTCTCTTGCGCCAGCAGCTTGTAGAAGCCGCCATTGGGCGTCACGGATACGATTTCCAGGCCGACCCGGCTGGCCAGCTCCCGGTACCACTCCGGCGAGAAGCCGCCATAGTAGTGGAACGGGAGCTGGTGGAGACCGGAGCCGAGGGGGGCGGTCAGGAAGAGCCGCCCGCCTGGCCGGAGCAGCCGGGCCATCTCCCGGACCGCGTCGGCCGGGCGCGGCACGTGCTCCAGCACCTCGGTGCAGAGCACGGCGTCGAAGCTGGCGTCCGGGGCCGGGATGGCCACCACGTCGGAGACCAGGTCGATGCGGCCGTAGTCGGTGCCGCCGCCGAGCTTGACGCCCTCGTACTGCTTGAAGTCATGGGCCAGGTACTCGCAGTGGGCGAAGCGGGGCCGGTAGGGGCAGGTGCCGGCGCCCACGTCGAGCACCCGGGCGCCGCCGGGAAGCGAGGCCGCCTGGGCCGCCACCCAGCGGTCGCGGGCGCGCTGGTTGAAGTCGACGACCTCGTCGAGCGGGGCGTGGCTGGCGCGGGCGGCGAGCCAGCCGGAGATCGGCTCGGACGGGACCGCCGCGGCCGCCTTGACCGGCGCCGCGCCGCTCGCCGAGACGGCGGCGCGGAAGACGGGCCCGCCGGCCAGCCGGCTGCGGAGCTGCGCTCTCCAGCGCTCCAGGACCGGGCGCTCGCTGGGGGCGACGATGGCCTGGGCCAGCAGGCCGTCGGCGCGGGCCAGCAACTCGTCGCGGCCGAGCGAGGCGGCCTTCTCGGCGGTCGCCGTCACGTTGGACAGGAAGGGCGGGCGGGGCCAGGACTGCTGCTCGATCCGGACCGGCCGGAAGCCTAGCTGGCCGAGGGTGTGGCGAAACCGCTCTGGGAACCAGTGGTCGACGTGGAAGGCCCAGGCCTCGGCCTGGTCGCCCGCCAGGTGGCGCACCACGCCGAGCTTCACGTCGAGCGGCTGGTCGGAGAGGAGCGTACGGGCCGAGCCCTCCAGGTCAGGCGTCTCGATGACCAATCGCCCGCCCGGCCGGAGCCACTCGTGCCAGCGGATGAGGAGCGCCAGCGCCTCGACGCGCGGGAAGTGCTCGAACACGTGGTGGGAGCGGACCTCGTCGACGCTGCCCGGCGGGAAGCGCAGCTCCGGAACGTCGCCGAAGACGTCGGCCTGGGTGGCCATGATCGAGGCGGCATCGGGCGGCAGGTCGACGTTGACGTAGCCCT
>JAJYAW010000154.1 GCA_021779335.1 Myxococcales bacterium
ACGCAGGGCGGTGGGCGCGCGCATGCGGTGATGCTAGGCCGAGCGGCGGCCCGGGGCGAGCCCCCGCGCCGTGGCGGGCCCGCCAAAAGGGAGCGGGGCCCCCGGCGAACCGGGAGCCCCGCTCGTGAAGCCCTCGGGAGGGAGGGGGACGGCTACATCATCCCGTCCATGCCGCCCATCCCGCCCATGCCGCCCATGCCGCCGCCCATGCCGCCGCCGGCGCCGCCGTTCTTCTCGTCCTTCGGCTTGTCGGCGATCATCGCCATGGTGGTGAGCATCAGCGAGGCGACCGACGCGGCGTTCTGCAGGGCCGAGCGGCTCACCTTGGTGGGGTCGATGACGCCGGCCTTGACCAGGTCCTCGTACTCGCCGGAGGCGGCGTTGAAGCCGTAGTTCTGCTCCTTGCCCTCCTTGACCTTGTTCACCACGATGGAGGCCTCGTAGCCGCCGTTGCTGGCGATCTGCCGGAGGGGCTCCTCGAGCGAGCGGCGCACGATGTCGAGGCCGAACCGCTCGCCCTCGCTCACCTTGAGCGCGTCGAGCGCCTTGAGGCAGCGCAGGTAGGCCACCCCGCCGCCGGGGACGATGCCCTCCTCCACGGCCGCGCGGGTGGCGTGGAGCGCGTCCTCGACGCGGGCCTTCTTCTCCTTCATCTCGGTCTCGGTGGCCGCGCCCACGTTGATGACGGCGACGCCGCCCACCAGCTTGGCCAGCCGCTCCTGCAGCTTCTCCTTGTCGTAGTCCGAGGTGGTGTCCTCGATCTGCGCGCGGATGGTCTTGACGCGGGCCTCGATGTCGGCCTTCTGGCCGTGGCCGTCCACGATGGTGGTGTTGTCCTTGTCCACCGTGATGCGCTTGGCGCGGCCCAGGTCCTTCAGCGTGACCTGCTCGAGCTTGAGGCCCAGCTCCTCGGCGATGAGCTTGCCGCCGGTGAGGATGGCGATGTCCTCCAGCATGGCCTTGCGGCGGTCGCCGAAGCCCGGCGCCTTGACGGCGCAGACGTGCAGCGTGCCGCGCAGCTTGTTGACCACCAGGGTGGCCAGCGCCTCGCCCTCGGTCTCCTCGGAGAGGATGAGCAGGGGCTTGCCGCTGCGGGCGATCTGCTCCAGCAGCGGGAGCAGGTCCTTCATGTTGGAGATCTTCTTCTCGTTGATGAGGATGTAGGCGTCCTCGAGGATGGCCTCCATCCGCTCCGCGTCGGTCACGAAGTAGGGCGAGAGGTAGCCGCGGTCGAACTGCATACCCTCGACGATCTCGAGGGTGGTCTCGAGCCCCTTGGCCTCCTCGACCGTGATGACGCCCTCCTTGCCCACCTTCTCCATGGCCTCGGCGATGATGTTGCCGATGGTGACGTCGCCGTTGGCGGAGATGATGCCGACCTGGGCGATCTCCTTGTGGTCCTTGGTGGGCTTGGAGAGCTTCTTGAGCTCGCCGGTGATGACCTCGACGGCCCGGTCGATGCCCCGCTTGATCTCCATGGGGTTGTGGCCGGCCGCCACGAGCTTGGAGCCCTCGCGGTAGATGGCCTGGGCCAGCACGGTGGCGGTGGTGGTGCCGTCGCCGGCCACGTCGGAGGTCTTGGAGGCGACCTCCTTCACCATCTGCGCGCCCATGTTCTCGAACTTGTTCTCGAGCTCGATCTCCTTGGCGACGGTGACGCCGTCCTTGGTGATGGTGGGCGAGCCGAAGCTCTTCTCGATGACCACGTTGCGCCCCTTGGGGCCGAGGGTGGTCTTGACGGCGTTGGCGAGGACGTTGACGCCGCGGAGGATGGCCTCGCGGGCCGGCTGGTCGAACAGGATTTCCTTGGCAGACATTTCGGTGACTCCGTTGGTGTGAGGAAGGGGGGCGGCGGGGGACTACGCCTCGATCACGCCGAGGATGTCCTCCTCGCGCATCATGAGGTGCTCCACGCCGTCGATCTTGATCTCGGTCCCGGCGTACTTCGAGAAGAGGACCGTGTCGCCCGGCTTCACGTCGAGCGGGCGGACCTTGCCGTCCTCCTGGACCTTGCCGTTGCCGACGGCGATCACCTTGCCCTCGATCGGCTTCTCCTTGGCCGTGTCGGGGATGATGATGCCGCCCTTGGTCTTCTGCTCCTCCTCGAGCCGCTTGACGATGACGCGATCCTGCAGGGGACGGATACCCATGGAGTGCCTCCTGATGCGAAGTGCCCCGCCGGCTGGGCGGAGGGGGTGGTGAGGTCGTCGGTTGGCTGGCCGGCCGATTTCCCGGCCGGCAGCGTGCGCTGGCAGTCGATGCCCCGGACTGCCAGCGGCGCCGGGATAGTAATCACGGCCGGTGGGCTGTCAAGCGAACCGGTCGATTCTCTACGGTCCCGTGACAATTGATCTTTTTGGACCCGGCTGGCAGTCGAACGGTTCGAGTGCCGAAGGGGGCGCTGGCGGTCGACCGGCGAGGCTGCCAGCCGTAAAAAGACGATGAATCCCGACGGGTTGCGCTGCTGACGCCCCGTCCGTAGGGTATCGGGAGGAGGTGCCGCCCGATGAACAGCCCCGTCCTGGTGTCCCAGTCGCCGAGGGAGTGGTTCAAGGAGGCCGTCGGCGAGGTCCTCGCCGTCCGGCGGCTCGCCGTCCAGCCGGAGACCGAGTTCTACCTGGTGGAGCTCCTGGCCAGCTTCGTCTCCGCCGAGCGGCTCTTCGTGGAGCAGGCCGACGGCGCCGTCGAGGAGGAGCCGCTGGCGCTCCTCCTGCTGCGCGCCCTGGCGGCGGAGCGGCGCGAGCGGGCCGCCCGGCTCAAGCGGCTGGGGGACACCTCGCTCTTCGTCTCCGGCTTCCTGGGCGACTCGCTGGCCCGCGGCGCGGTGGGCGCCGGCTACTACCGGGCCATGGGGGAGCGGGCCTTCCGGGCCCTGGCCGAGGGCGAGCGGAGCGCTTCGCTGGCCGGCCTCTACGACGAGCTGTCGCGCCGCTTCGACGCCTTCGTGGACTGCTTCGCCGAGATCGCCGAGCTCTCCGACCTCGCCTCCAACCGCGGCCTGGTGCGGCTCTTCGAGCGCTGGCAGCTCACCCGCTCCGAGCGGGTGGCCGGGAAGCTGCGGGCCCGCGGGGTGGCCCTCTTCGCCGGGCCGGGCCCCGGGCCGCGCGGGGCGGGCGGGACGCGCCACTGATGGGCGGCGCCGGCACGCTCGGCCTCACCGTGGCCGCGCTCCAGGCGCGGCTCCAGGCCATCTACGGCGTGGAGGCCCCGGGCGTGGAGCGCTTCGTGGTGGGGCGGGAGGTGGCCGAGGCGGCCGGCCACGCCCTGCGCGCCCCCGAGGAGCTGCTGGTGCTCGAGGAGGCGGACGGCCTCTGGCTCGGGCTCTACCTCGACGAGGTGGCGCTGGCGGGCGCGGCGCGCGGGGAGCTCGCGCCGCTCGTCCAGGTCGCCGAGGGGGTGAGCCACTTCGTCTACCTGGCCACCCGCGCCGCCCGCGGCCGGCCGGTCTCGCTCCTCGAGCTCGAGGTGCAGGCCGAGGTGGACAAGTTCGCCCTGCTGCTCCTGGCGCTCTGGCGGCGCGACCGGCGGCGCCGCTCCCGCGCGCTGCGGCGGCGGCTCTACGAGCGGGTCGGCCTGGCGGAGCACCTGGCGGCCGAGGAGCGGGGCCGGTACCGCGAGGCCAACCGGCTCGGCGCCGGCTACGCCCGCTGGCTGGAGGGGCGCTACGTGGCGGCGGCCGACGTGGAGGGGCTGCTCCGCGAGCTGCGGCAGAGCTACCGGCTGGGGGCCGGGGAGAAGCTCGGCTACCTGTCGTCGCGCGCCTGAGGCTAGCGGAGCGTCCGGGTCTGGCTGGAGGGGAGGGTCACCTTCTCCTTGTCGAACTTGCCGGAGAGGGCGTCGCGCACCGGGCGGTCGAAGCGGACCTTGCCGGTGGCGATCTCGCGGAGCGAGAGGACCGGCGCCTTGTTCTTGGTGTTCGGCATGAGCGGGCGGGCGCCGGCCATGAGCTGGCGCGTCCGCTTGGTGGCGAGCAGCACCAGGGCGAACCGGTTGTCCACGAGCGGGAGGCAGTCTTCGACGGTGACGCGAGCCATGTGCTTGTCCTTCCGACGCTTCCACGGGCGACGAGGCCCCGGGGAGGGGTGATCTAGCCGGTGCGGGGCCGCGGGTCAACCCGGGCGGCGCGGGCGGACCGCCGCCGCCCTTGACGCGCCCCCGCCCAGGGCGGCACCGTCGCCCCCCGGCGAGGTGAGGAGGCGGCATGCCCGTGGTGGTCCAGAAGTACGGCGGCTCGTCGGTGGGGACGGTGGACAAGCTGAAGGCGGTGGCCGCCAAGGTGGCGGCCCGCCGCCGCGCCGGCGACGCGGTCTGCGTGGTGGTCTCCGCCATGGGGGACGCCACCGACGACCTCCTGGCGCTGGCCAAGCAGGTCTCGCCGGATCCGCCGCGCCGCGAGCTCGACATGCTGCTCACCGCCGGCGAGCGCGTCTCCATGGCGCTCCTCTCCATGGCGCTCCACGAGCAGGGGGTGGAGGCCATCAGCTTCACCGGCAGCCAGGCCGGCATCCTCACCAGCGAGGCCCACGCCACCGCGCGCATCCTGGAGGTGCGGCCCACCCGCGTCCGGGAGGAGCTGGCGGGGGGCAAGGTGGTCATCGTGGCCGGCTTCCAGGGCGTCTCGCCCAGGAAGGAGATCACCACGCTGGGGCGCGGCGGCTCCGACACCACCGCCGTGGCGCTGGCGGCGGCGCTGGGCGCGGCCTGCGAGATCTACTCCGACGTGGCCGGCGTCTTCACGGCCGACCCGCGCGTGGTGCCGGCGGCGCGCCGCCAGGCGGAGCTCTGCTACGAGGAGATGCAGGCGCTGGCCCGGGCCGGCGCCAAGGTGCTGAACGCCCAGGCGGTCGAGTTCGCCCGCGCCACCGGCATCGCCATCCACGCGCGCAGCAGCTTCGGCGGGCCGGAGGAGACGGTGGTGCGGGCCGGCTCCGGCGCCGCGCGCATCGCCGGGGTGGCGGTGGAGAAGGCGCTGGCGCTGGTCTCGGTGGCGCCGGCCGACGGCCCCCGGGCGCGCCAGCTCCTGGCCGCGGCCCACGCCCCGTGCGCCGAGGTGGAGGGGGCGGCCGGCCGGCTCACCCTGGCCGTGCCGCTCGAGAACGTGCACGGCCTGGGACCCCTGGCCGAGGCGCTGCGCGCCCTGCCCGGCGCGGCGCTGGACGCCGAGGGGATCGGCGCGGTCACGGTGGTGGGGACCGGCGTCTCCGCCACGCCGCGGGTGCGCCAGGAGCTGGCCGCGGCGCTCGCGGCGCTGGGGGGCCGGCCGCTCGCCTTCGAGGCCGGGCCGCTCGAGGTGACGGTCTACGCCGAGTCCGGGCTGCTGCCCGCCCTGGCCCGCGAGATCCACCGGCGGCTGCTCGAGGCGCCGGCCCAGGAGGGGTAGGCGCCCTCCCGGGAGGGGCCCGCGCGGTCTGCTGAGTGGGGCCAGCGCGATCTCCTGGGGTCGGCCCGACCGGGTGGCTTCCGCCACGGGGGGTGTGTCCGCTCGTCGCCGGGCCGCAGGACGCCCCCGGCGCAACTCCCCGATATCGCGGGGCCGGCCCGCCGTCCGTTGCCGGTACGCCGCTTGCTGTCACGACCCGCATGCCGTCGGCGGCGCCGGTCACCGGCCGCTATGAGTTGCGTCTCGCGACCGCGCTGGCCTCGGAGGAGGGGATCATGACCGTCAACCGGACGACCATCTCAGGCATCCAGGGCATGCCCCGGGCGCTGGCCGGCCTCGAGGTCCCCACCGGCGTGCGCCGCCGCGCCGGGGACGCGGCGCTGGCCGTGGTCGCCATCGCGCTGCTGGTCCTGATCGCCCTCTAGCGCCGCCGCCGGGCTCACCGGCCCCAGTACCCGCCCGCGCCGTCCTTGCGCATGTCGACGTTGGGATCGAGCCTGAGGAGGGTGCACATCTCGTTGAGGCGCGAGTAGACGCGATCGCCCACCCGCTGCGAGAGGCTCATGGCCTCGGCCTCGCGCTGGAAGTCCCTGGAGCGGGTCTGCACCATGCGCCCCGGCTCCTCGGCCGGCGCGCGCGGATCGAGGAAGTAGTTGGTGGCGAAGAGCGTGGCCAGGCCGCCGTTGTAGCGGTGGCTGATGAGCTCGTCGAGCATGGACCGCTCCCACTCGGTGCCGCGCTCCTTGCCGAGCTCGTCGATGGCCAGCACCGGCACCGAGATGAGCGGCCGCAGGATCTCCATCTGGTTCCGGCCCGAGTCGAAGCCGGCCTTGATCTCGGAGAGGAGCAGCATGAACTCGACGTAGCGGCAGGGGACGCCCTTCTCGAGCGCCAGCCAGCGCAGCGTGGCGGCCAGCAGGTGGGTCTTGCCGCCGCCGGGCCGGCCGTAGAAGAGGAACCCCTTGCTCGGCTTGTCGGAGCGGAAGGCGCGGGCGAAGTCCTCGGCCACCCGCTTGGCGGCCACGTGGTCGGGCGAGTAGCTCTTGAAGGCCTCGAAGCTCGCCCGGGCCACGGCGGCCGGGATGCCCACCTTGTTGAAGAGGCGGATCCGCTCGTCGAGGTGGCGGCAGGCGCAGACCTGGGCCCTGGCCCCGCTGGCGTCCGGCACCAGCACGTAGCCCGTCTCGCCGCAGCGCGGGCAGGCCGCCTGGCAGGCGCAGCGGCGCGCCAGGGCCGGCTTGCCCAGCACCTGCTCCACCACGTAGCCGGCGCCGCCGCAGGTGGCGCAGGGCGCGCTCTCGACCGGTCCGGGCATCGGGGGCGGGACCTTACACCGATCCGCGCAGGCAGGTCAGCCCCGCCTCGCGGGCCGCCTCGAGGAGCCAGGCGCGCAGCGCCGCGCGGTGGGCGCGCCGGCTCTCGCCCTGCCGGCGCGGGCCGGCGAGGAGCC
>JAJYAW010000155.1 GCA_021779335.1 Myxococcales bacterium
TGCGGGGGGCCGGGCGGACGGCCGGGGGGGCCGGCCGGCCGGGCGAGCCGAGCGGCGCGGCCGTGACCGTCTCGCCGCGCAGCACCGCCGAGACCTTGCCGCCCTCGGTGAGCACCACCCGGCCGGTCAGCTCCATGGCCTCGGAGGGCTCGTCGGCCTCCACCGCGATCTCCACGTCGAAGTCCTCGGTGGGCTCGGGCGCCGGCGCCGACGGGCCGCGGGTGGGCGGCTGCGATGGGAGCAGGTCCCGCAGGGCGTCGATGAGCTTCTTGCCGGGGAAGGGCTTCTCGAAGTAGCCGGCCGCGCCGTGCTGGGCGCGCGCCTCGGTGGCCGCCCGCCCGCCCTTGAAGACGCCGGTCATCAAGACGAACGGGATCCCCTGGGCCCGCAGCGCGGCGCCCACCTCGTAGCCCATCATGTCGGGCAGGAGCACGTCGACCGCGGCCGCGTCGGGGCGGGCCGCCCCCAGCAGGTCCAGCGCGACCCGGCCCCGCGGCGCCGGCACCGCCTCCCACCCCTCACCCTCCACCAGGCGGGCCAGCAGGTTGAGCAGCTCGACGTTGTCGTCCACCAGGAGGATGCGCGGCCGCGTCATGGGGTCCGCGACGATACCACGCTCGCTCCGGCGCACCGGGCCGGTTGACCCGGGGTGGTGCGCGAGGCTACAAAAGGCCCGAATTCCCAAGCACATCGGCGGAGGTTCCCCATGCATCGCGTCCGCGGTCTCGCCCCCCTCGCCCTCCTCCTCGCGCTCGCCGCCTGCGAGAAGAGAAAGGCGGCCGAGGACACGGTGGCGAGCGCCGCCGCGAGCGGTCCGGCGGCCGGCGCCCAGATCCTCATCGGCCACGTCGCCTCGCTCACCGGCAACGAGGCCACCTTCGGCGACTCCACCGACAAGGGCATCCGGCTGGCGGTGGACGAGCAGAACGCCAGGGGCGGGATCAAGGGGCGGCAGCTGGCGGTCAAGACGTACGACGACCAGGGCAAGCAGGAGGAGGCCTCGCTCGTCACCACCCGGCTGGTGGTGGACGACAAGGTCTCGGTGCTGCTCGGCGAGGTGGCCAGCAAGCGCTCGCTCGCCATGGCCCCCATCGCCGACCAGTACCAGGTGCCCATGGTGACGCCCTCGTCCACCAACCCCAAGGTCACCAAGGACGGCGACAAGGTCCGCCCCTACGTCTTCCGCGTCTGCTACCTCGACCCGTTCCAGGGGGCTGCCATGGCCAGGTTCGCCCGCGACACGCTCAAGCTGAAGCGGGTGGCGGTGCTGCGCGACGTGGGCAACGACTACTCGGTGGGGCTGGCCGACTTCTTCCTCTCCAAGTTCAAGGAGCTGGGCGGCGAGATCGTGGACGACCAGAGCTACAAGGCGGGCGACTCCGACTTCAAGGCGCAGCTCACCGCCATCAAGCGCAAGAAGCCGGAAGCCATCTTCGTGCCCGGCTACTACACCGAGGTGGCGCTCATCGCCCGGCAGACCCGCGAGCTCGGCCTGACCGTGCCGCTCATGGGCGGCGACGGCTGGGAGTCCTCCAAGCTCTTCGAGATCGCCCGCGGCGCGCTGGAGGGGAGCTACTTCTCCAACCACTACTCGCCCGACGACTCCGGCCCCCGCATCGTCGAGTTCGTGAAGAAGTTCCAGGCCCGCTACGGCGGGGTGCCCGACTCCATGGCCGCCCTGGGGTACGACGCCGCCAGGGTGGCCATGGAGGCCATGGCGCGCGCCAGGGACCTCTCCGGCCCGGCCATCCGCGACGCCATCGCCGCCACCAAGGGCTTCGCCGGCGTCACCGGCGTCATCACCCTCGACGCCGAGCACAACGCCGTCAAGCCGCTGGTGGTCCTCAAGATCGAGGGGAACGCCGGCAAGTACGTGGCGACGGTGCAGCCGGACTGACGCGCCCCGGTCGCCCGGCCCCGCCTCCGCCGCCCCCGGCCCCACGTGTCCGACGCGCTCGTCGAGCTCCTGCAGCACCTCGTCAACGGCCTCTCGGTCGGGACCATCTACGCCCTCATCGCGCTGGGCTACACGATGGTCTACGGGGTCCTCAAGCTCATCAACTTCGCCCACGGCGACGTCTACATGGTCGGCGCCTACGCCGGCTTCTACCTCGCCGACCTGCTCACGCCGGGCGGCCGCGCCGCCGGCGACGGGGCGGCCGGGGCCATGCTGCGCGCCCTGGTGGTCACGGCGGGCGCCATGGCCATCTGCGGCCTGCTCGGCTACCTCATCGAGCGGCTGGCCTACCGGCCGCTGCGCGGCCAGGCGCGCATCACCTCGCTCATCACCGCCATCGGGGTCTCCTTCCTGCTCGAGTACGGCTTCCAGCTCCAGCCCTGGGGCTTCATGCCCATCCCGTTCCCGCCCGGGCCGAGCCCGCGCTTCTTCCCGGAGCTGGTCCGCCGGGCCGACTGGTCGCTGGGCGGCGTGAGCATCTCCAACTACGACGTCATCGGCCTGGCGGTGGCGCTGGCCCTCATGCTGGGGCTCCAGTTCGTCGTCTTCAGGACGAGGTTCGGCACCGCCATGCGCGCCGTCTCCTTCGACCCGCAGGTGGCCGGCCTGATGGGCATCCCGGTCAACCGCATCATCTCCTGGACCTTCGTGCTGGGGAGCGCGCTGGCCGCGGCGGCCGCCATCCTGAACGCCGTGCCCCGGCCCCAGATCAACCCGCTCTTCGGCCTCATGCCGGGGCTGAAGGCCTTCGTGGCGGCGGTGCTGGGCGGCATCGGCAGCGTGCCGGGCGCCATGGTGGGCGGGCTGGTGCTCGGGCTGGCCGAGGAGTTCGTGGCCGCCTACACCCTCTCCTCGCTCAAGGACGCCATCGCCTTCACCGTGCTCATCCTGGTCCTGCTCTTCCGGCCCGAGGGGCTCTTCGGCCGGGTCACCGTGGAGAAGGTGTAGATGGGGCGCGCCGTCTCGCTGGCGAGGTCGCTCCTCCCCTTCCTGGTGGCGCTGCCCTTCCTCTGGGCGCTGCAGCGGTGGTCGCCCCCCTACCCGACGCTGGTGCTGCGCTACGTGGGCATCAACATCGTGCTGGCGGTCTCGCTCAACGTCGTCAACGGCTTCACCGGCCAGTTCAGCCTGGGACACGCCGGCTTCATGAGCGTGGGCGCCTACGCCACGGCCAAGACGATGCTGGCGCTGGCGGACGTGCAGCTCGCCTTCCTGCCCGAGCCGGCCTCCGACGCGGTCCTCTTCGGCTTCGCGCTGCTCGTCGGCATGGCGGCCGCCTCGGTGGCGGGGCTCCTGGTGGGCCTGCCGTCCCTCCGGCTGCGCGGCGACTACCTGGCCATCGTGACGCTGGGCTTCGGCGAGATCATCCGCTCGGTCATCCAGGCCACGCCGCCCGCCTTCCTGGGCGCCTCGCTGGGCCTCTCCGGCCTGCCGCTGCGCACCACCCTGATCTGGGTGGGCCTGGGGGCGGTGGCGGTGGTGGTCATGGCGCGCCGGCTGGCGCTCTCGACGCAGGGGCGCGCCCTCTTCGCCATCCGCGAGGACGAGGTGGCCGCCGAGGCCATGGGCGTCGACACCACCGGGTACAAGGTGCGGGCCTTCGTCATCTCGGCCGCCTTCGCCGGCCTGGCGGGCGGGCTCATCGCCCACTCGGTGGGGGCCATCGAGCCGACCAGCTTCGACTTCAAGCGCTCCATGGAGGCGGTGGTCATGGTGGTGCTGGGCGGCCTGGGCTCCATCACCGGCTCGGTGGTGGCGGCCACCGTCCTCACGGTGGGGCTGGAGCTGCTGCGCGAGTTCCAGGACTACCGGATGGTGGCCTACGCCCTCATGCTGGTGGTGCTCATGCTGGCCCGCCCGCAGGGGCTCTTCGGCACCGCGGAGCTGTGGGACCTGTGGCGGCGCAAGCGGCCCGCCGCGTCGGCGGCGTCGGCGGGGCCGCCCGGGGGGGCGGCGTGACCGCACCGGCGCTCGAGGTGCGGCGCGTCTCCATGCGCTTCGGGGGGCTGAAGGCCCTCTCCGAGTTCGAGCTCACCCTGCGGCCGGGCGAGCTGGTCGGCCTCATCGGCCCGAACGGCGCCGGCAAGACCACCGCCTTCAACGCGCTGACGGGCGTCTACGCCCCCACCGAGGGCGAGGTGCTGGTGGCGGGGGCGCGGGTCGACGGCCTGAAGCCGCACCAGATCTGCGCCCGCGGCGTGGCCCGCACCTTCCAGAACATCCGGCTCTTCCGCGAGCTGACGGCGCTCGACAACGTGCGGGTGGCCTGCCACGCCGGTGCCGCGTCGGGCTTCTTCGGCGCCTGGTTCCAGACGGCGCACCACCAGGGCGAGGAGGCGCGCATCCTGGCGCGGGCCGAGGCCTACCTGGCCGTCATGGGGCTCTCCCACCGGCGCGACGAGGTCTCCCGCAGCCTCCCCTACGGCGAGCAGCGCCGCCTGGAGATCGCCCGGGCGCTGGCCACCGGCCCGAAGGTCCTCTGCCTCGACGAGCCGGCCGCCGGCATGAACGCCTCGGAGAAGCTCGAGCTCATGCAGCTCATCCGGACCATCCGCGACCGCTTCGGCCTGGCCATCCTGGTCATCGAGCACGACATGCGGCTCGTCATGGGGGTCTCGGAGCGGCTGCTGGTGCTCGACCACGGCGTCACCATCGCGGCCGGCACCCCGGCCGAGGTGCGCGCCGATCCCCGGGTCATCGAGGCGTACCTGGGCGACGCCTACCTGGAGGAGCGCCACCTGCCGGCGCCCGCCTCCCCGCCGGAGGGTGGTGGGCCCGCGGCCGGGGCGGGGGCACCGTGACCGCCGCCCCGCTGCTGGAGGTGCGCGATCTGCGCGTCAGGTACGGCGCCATCGAGGCGCTCCGAGGCGTCAGCCTCGAGGTGCCGGCCGGTCAGGTGGTGGCCCTCATCGGCGCCAACGGGGCCGGCAAGAGCACCACGCTGCGCGCCGTCTCCCGCATGATCCCGCTGGCGGCCGGCGCGGTGGCGCTCGCGGGGGAGGACGTCACCCGCCTCGCCTCGCACCAGCTCGTGGCGCGCGGCATGGCCCACGCGCCGGAGGGGCGCGGCATCTTCCTCAACCTGACGGTGCGGGAGAACCTCGAGCTGGGCGCCTACCTGCGCACCGACCGCGACGGCATCGCGGCCGACGCCGCCGAGAGCGACGCCCTCTTCCCCATCCTGGCGGAGCGGCGCGACCAGGTGGCCGGCACGCTCTCCGGCGGCGAGCAGCAGATGCTGGCGGTGGCGCGGGCCCTCATGAGCCGGCCCCGGCTGCTGCTGCTCGACGAGCCCTCCCTCGGCCTGGCGCCGCAGGTGGTGGAGAAGATCTTCTCGGTGCTGCGCCAGGTGAACGAGCGCGGCGTGGCGCTGCTGCTGGTGGAGCAGAACGCCCACAAGGCGCTGCAGCTGGCCCACCGCGCCTACGTGCTGGAGACCGGGCAGATCGTCATGAGCGGCACCGGCCGGGAGCTGCTGCAGAGCCCCGAGGTCCGCAAGGCGTACCTCGGGGAGTAGGACGCTACGCCAGCGGCGCCGCAGCGGCCCCCTGGAGCTCGGCGAGCCGCCGCCGCCGGGCCGGGCCGGCCGCCAGGTGGCCCAGCGCCATGAGCAGCGCCACCGCCAGGCAGCCGAGCCAGAGCGCCCGGCCGCCGAAGCGCTGCAGCGCCTCGCCGCCGACGAGCGGCGAGAGCGTGAAGGCCACCCCCCAGGACATGGAGAAGGCCCCCTGGTAGCGGCCGCGCAGGTCGGGCGGGGCCAGGTCGGCCACGATGGCGGAGGCCACCGGGAAGCCGAGCACCTCGCCCACCGTGTAGAGCAGCGCGCCCACCGCGTAGGCCGGCAGGGAGCCCTGGAAGGCGTTCATCCCGTAGCCCAGGCCGATGAGGACGGCGGAGAGGGCCAGCACCCGGGCGCCGTCGTGGTGCTGCAGGCGCGCCGAGAGGAGCGGCTGGAGGATGACCACGCCGATGCCGTTGAGCGCCATCAGGCTGGAGAAGGCCACCGGCCCCACCCCGTGGGCCGCGTAGTCGAGCGGCGCGGCGAGCTGGAACTGCGTGAAGACCACCAGCACGGCCAGGTGGAGGCCGAGGAAGGTGACGAAGGGGGCGTCGCCGAAGACCCGCACCAGGCCGCCCACCACCGGGGCCGGGGCGTGGAGGGTGGGCCGGGTCTCCGGCACGCGGCGCCAGACGATGCCGGCGAAGGCGAAGGAGGTGACCGCGTCGGCCAGGAAGAGCGCCAGCATGGAGCGCTCGGCCACGAAGCCGGCCACCGAGAGGCTGACGGCCCAGCCGAGGTTGACCGCCCAGTAGACCAGCCCGAAGGCGCGGGCCCGGTCGGCCGGGACGACCACGTCGGCGATGGCGGCGTTGGCGGCCGGCCGGTAGACGTCGCCGGAGAGGGCCGAGAGGAAGGCCAGCCCGGCCAGCCAGGCCGGGTCGCGCACGAACCCGAGCGCGGCCACGCACAGGCCGCCGGCGGAGAGGCCGAGCAGCATGGTGCGGCGGCGCCCCACGTGGTCGGCCAGGTACCCGCCGAGCGGCCCGGCCAGGAGCAGGCCGACGCCGTAGAGCGCCACCACCCGGCCGGCCGCGTCGGCGGTGAAGCCGCGCTCCCGCACCAGGTAGAGCGCCAGGAAGGTGATGACGAAGGAGGCGAGCCGGTTGACCAGCATGCCCGTCCAGAGCGTCCAGAAGACGGGCGGGAGGCCGCCGGTGGCGGCGCGGAACCGGCGGGCGACGAGGCTCACGGCCGCGCCCGAATACCACTCGCGGCGGCGCGGCGCCACCGCGGGGGCGCGGCCGGGCCCGGCGGCGGCGCGCGCCGCCCGCGCCGCGGAACGGCGGCGG
>JAJYAW010000156.1 GCA_021779335.1 Myxococcales bacterium
GCACGGTGCTCGACGCCGGGGCCATCGGCCTGGCCGCCTCGCTCGGCCGCGCCCTGCTCCCGGTGCGGCGCCGCCCGCTGGTGGCCATCCTCCCCACCGGCGACGAGGTGGTGCCCCTCGGCACCCGCCCCGGCCCGGGCCAGATCGTCGAGTCGAACGCTCACGCGCTGGAGGCCGCGGTGGCCGAGGCCGGCGGCCTCTCCCGCCGCCTGCCCATCGCAAGGGACGAGCGCCGGGCGCTCCGGGCGGCCCTCCGGCTGGCCCGCGGCGCCGACGTCCTCGTCACCACCGGCGGCGTCTCGGTGGGCGGGGGCGACCTGGTGCGGGAGGCGCTCGTGGCGGCCGGCGCCCGGCTCGACTTCTGGCGCGTGGCCATGCGCCCCGGCAAGCCGCTGGTCTTCGGCCGGCTCGGACGGACGCTGGTCTTCGGCCTGCCCGGCAACCCGGCCAGCGCCCTCACCACCTTCGAGCTCTACGCCCGGCCGGCGCTGCGGACCCTGGCGGGCCTGCCCGGGAGCGGGCGCGTGCAGGTCCGCGGACGGCTTGCCGCGCCCCAGGAGAAGCCTGCCGACCTGGTCGTCTACCTGCGGGTGCGGGTCGTGCGGCAGAACGGCGCGCTCGAGTTCATCCCGCTGCGGACGCAGGTCTCGGGCAACCTCACGTCGGCGGCGGGCGTGGACGCGCTGGCCGTGCTGCCGGCCGGCCGCCGGAGGCTGGCGCGCGGCGCGCAGGTGGAGGCCATCCTGCTCCGCCCTCCGGCCCCCTGAGCCGCTGCCCCGGGGGGGATGGCTCCGGAGACCCGGGTCACGCGGCGCTCACCCCTGGTGCGGCTCAATCGTTCTGGGGACAGGAATATTTCTCCGCAGGTGTTACTTCCCATCAGTATGGGCGCACCAGCCGTGCGGAGGGCGCCCGGTCACCCCCCCGAGGAGCAACATGCCTGGTCTCGCAGAGAAGTTCGCCGCCAACCTGAAGGTGGAGCGGCGCCGCAAGAAGCTCTCCCAGGAGGCGCTGGCCCACAAGGCCGGCCTCTCCGTCTCGTACATCTCGATGCTGGAGCGCCGTCAGCGCACCCCGCCGCTCGACACGCTGGAGACCCTCGCCAAGGCGCTGGGCTGCTCCGCGGTCTCGCTGCTCTCCTGAGCCGCCCTGGGCCAGGCCCGGGGCGTCGTCTCGCGCCCCGGGCCGGCGCCGCGCCGTCGTCCCGGGCGGCGGCCCCAGGGCCTCCGCCGTCGCGGCGTGCAACCCGCGGGCGCATCGACTATCCTCTCCGCTCCCCTCTCGACGCGAGGCAGGTGTGATGGCGCGCATGGTCATGTGCAAGAAGCTGGGCAAGGAGCTGCCCGGGCTCGGCTTCAAGCCGTTCCCCAACGAGCTCGGGACCCGGATCTACGAGTCGATCTCCCAGGACGCCTGGAAGCTCTGGCTCGAGCACTTCAAGATGATCATGAACGAGTACCGGCTCTCGCCGTCGGATCCGCGCACGCAGCAGATCCTCTTCCAGCAGGCCGAGCAGTTCTTCTTCGGCCCCGGCGCCGAGGCGCCGCCGGAGTTCAAGCCGCAGTAGCCGCGCGCCGCAGCGCCGCCCAGACCGCCTCGACGTGGCGGCGCTCGGTGGTGGCCGAGCCGCAGGAGACCCGCAGCGTCTGGCGCCCCTTGAGCACGCTCGGGGTCAGGTAGGCCTTGCCGCTCCCGTTGACGGCCGCCGCGATGGCGAGGTTGTGGGCGGCCAGCGCCGCCTCGTCGAGCCCCTCCTTCACGTGGCGCAGCACCACCGTCTGGAACGGGACGGGCGCCAGCCGCTCCCACCCCGGCGTGGCGTCCACCTGCGCGGCCAGCCAGCGGGCGTGCTCCAGGTCGCGGCGCAGCCGCGCCTGCAGCCCCGCCACCCCCTCGTCCACGAGGTGGACGTAGCCCTTCAGGGCGCGGAAGCGCCGCCCCAGCGGGATCCCCCAGTCGCGCAGGTTGGCCACCTGCCCGTCCTGCGCGGTCCGCAGGTAGGACGGGTCGGTGCCCATGACGCGGACGAGGTGCTGCGGGTCGCGCACGAAGTAGGCGGAGAAGTCGAAGCCGATCCCCATCCACTTGTGCGGGTTGAAGACCAGCGAGTCCGCCCCCTCGATGCCGGCCCAGTGGACGCGGCACTCCGGCAGCGCCATGGCGGTGCCGGCCAGGGCGGCGTCCACGTGGAGCCACAGGCCGTGGCGGCGCGCCACCTCGGCGACGGCGGCGATGGGGTCCACCGCCGTCGTGCCGGTGGTCCCCACCGTGGCCACCACCGCGCAGGGGCGCCGGCCGGCGGCGCGGTCCTCGGCGATGGCCGCCTCGAGGAGGTCGACGCGGAGCGCGTGGGCGTCGTCGGTGGCGAGGTGGCGCAGGTTGGCCTTGCCGTAGCCGGCCAGCAGCGCCGCCTTGTCCACCGACGAGTGGGCCTGGTCGGAGGCGTAGACCGTGAGCGGCGCCGCCTCGCCCTGCAGGCCGCCGCGCACCTGGGCGAAGCCGGAGGCCCGCTCGCGGGCGCACAGCAGCGCCACCAGCGTGGAGGAGGAGGCGGAGTCCTGCACCACGCCGGTGAAGGCGTCCGGCAGCCCCACCAGCTGGCGCAGCCAGCCCATCACCACCTGCTCCAGCTCGGTGGCGGCCGGGCTCGTCTGCCAGCTCATCCCCTGGGCGCCCAGCCCGGCGCAGGCGAGATCGCCCAGGATCGAGCCGTAGGAGGCGTTGGAGGGGAAGTAGGCGAAGAAGGACGGGTGGGTCCAGTGGGTGATGCCGTCGAGGAGGTCCCGGTCGAGGGCGGCCAGCGCGGCGGCGGCGCCCCCGCCGGCCTGCGGGGGTGCGGCCGGGAAGCGGGCGGCCACCTCCCCGGGCTTCACCTGGCTCATGACCGGGAGGGTCTCGAGCCGCTCGCGGTAGGCGGCGATCCAGTCGATGAGCTCGTGACCGAGGCGGCGGAACTCCGAGGCGTCCATGGCATCCCCTCGAAAAGGCGACGGGCGCCCAGGTTTCCCTGAGCGCCCGTCGTGATTGGTGGACCCGACCGGGATCGAACCGGTGACCTCCTGAATGCCATTCAGGCGCGCTCCCAGCTGCGCCACGAGCCCAGAGATCTCTTCCTCCCCCGTCCTGCGGGGAGCGCGGTTTCTAGCGCGGTCTCGCCGCGCCCGTCAAGCCCGTTCGCGCTCGCCGGAGCGGGGGGCCCGACACCCCCCGCCTACTTCTTGGAGGTGGTCTTCTTGGCGGCCGCCTGGCGCTTCTTGCGCGCCTTCCACTGGCGGCGGCGGACCGACTTCATGCGGTTGTGCTTGCTCTTCGAGTTGGCCATCGTTGCTCCCATCTGAGATCGAGGTCTGGAATCCGGGGGGCCATTCCTAGCACGGCGGCCCGCCCTGTCACTACCCCTTCGCCGCTGGACCGCCCCGTCACCCCGAGCTGGAGGCCGGGGTCGCCGCCAGCACCTTGCCGTCCACCACCTGGGTCTCGGCGAGCCGATCGCCGAGGCGGCGCCCGAGCGGCTCGTCCCACACCTGCCAGGCCTCGTAGCCGATGACCGGCAGCCCCACCAGGAAGAAGACCGGCCAGAGGATGGGCAGCGCCCAGAAGAGCGTGACCGCCGCGAAGGGGGCGTTGCGCAGCGCCGCCTCCTGGAAGCCGGCGGGGGCGCGCGTGGCCGGGACCACCGCCCTGACGCCGAAGATCTTCTTGCCGGGGGACTGCCCCTGGATGAGGCCGTCGGCCAGGAGCAGGTAGGCGGCCGCCAGGAGCGGCCCGACGCCGGGCGCCGTGGTGGCCATGCCGAAGGCGATGGTGAAGTCCGCCAGCCGCGCCAGCCCGCGCAGGGTCAGATCCGCCTTGGGATACGGCGAGTCCCCGCGGCGGGGCCTGGGGCTGGGGGCGGGCTCGGCCATGTCACTTGCCGCGCGGGCGCGGGCGGGCGGGCGGGGCCGCGCGGGTGAAGAAGAGGTAGGCCAGCGCCGGCCGGTGCGAGCCCTCGCGGGTCACGAAGTGGATCGACTCGAAGCTCCAGCCCCCGGCGGCCCGCTCGTTGAGCGCCCGCTCCAGGGTGTCCTCGGCGACCGGCGACACCTCCACCACCGCGTAGGTGCCGTCGCCGCCGCCGCTCACCGGCGCCGCCCCGTCAGCGTCCCGGCCACGTCCTTGGCCCCGTAGGTGAGGATGAAGTCGGCCCCGGCGCGGCGGCAGCAGAGCAGGGTCTCCAGCATGACCCGCTCGCCGTCGATCCAGCCCCGCTCGGCGGCCGCCTTGATCATCGCGTACTCCCCGGACACGTGGTACGCGCTGAGCGGCAGGTCGAAGCGGTCGCGGATGAGCCGCACGACGTCGAGGTAGGGGATGGCCGGCTTGACCATCAGCATGTCGGCGCCCTCCGCCACGTCGAGCGCCACCTCGCGCAGGGCCTCCCGCCAGTTGGCCGGGTCCATCTGGTAGCCCTTGCGGTCCCTGGGGATGCCCGGGCCCTCCACCGGCGCGCTCTCGGCGGCGTCGCGGAACGGGCCGTAGAAGGCGCCCGCGAACTTGGCCGCGTAGGAGAGGATGGGCACCTCGTCGAAGCCGGCCGCGTCGAGCCCCTGGCGGATGGCGGCCACCCGGCCGTCCATCATGTCGGAGGGGGCCACCACGTCGGCGCCGGCGCGCGCGTGGGCCACCGCCTCCCTGGCGAGCAGCGGCAGGGTGAGGTCGTTGTCGACGCCGAGGTCCTGCCCGGGGCCGCCGGCCCGGGGCGGCTTCAGGACGCCGCAGTGGCCGTGGTCGGTGTACTCGCACATGCAGACGTCGGTCATGACCAGCAGGTCGGGCAGCGCCTGCTTCAGGGCGCGCACGGCCCGCGGGATGATGCCGTCGTCGGCGTAGGCGCCGGAGCCGACCGGGTCCTTCGCCTCGGGGACGCCGAAGAGGATGACCGAGCGGACGCCGGCGTCGTAGCCGGCCTGGGCCTCGGCGGTGAGCTCGTCGACCGAGAGCTGGAAGACGCCGGGCATCGACTTGACGGCGTTGCGGACCCGCTGGCCGGGGACCGCGAAGAGGGGCCAGACCAGGTCGTCGGGGGCGAGCGCGGTCTCGCGCACGAGGCGGCGCAGCGCCTCCGTGCGGCGCGTGCGGCGGGGGCGTTCCTGCGGGTAGGGCATGGCCGTTTCTAGCCCAACCCGGGGCGGGGGGAAAGGCTCGGCCGCCTCACGGCCGGTCCAGCGGATCGACGGCCCGCAGGACCAGGCCGCTCTGCAGCCGCGGGGCGAAGAGGGTGCTCTTCTGCGGCATGGTCTCGCCCGCGTCCCCCACCGCCTCCACCTGCCACATGGGGGTGGGGTTGAGCAGGAAGCCGAGCTGGTGCTCGCCGGACAGCACCCGGTTGACCGCCTGGCCCGCGTCGCGCACGTAGGTGAGGTGCTCGCTCCGCTCCTGGGCCCCGGCGGAGACGCCGAGCAGGTGCTCCAGGATGATGGCGTGCAGCACGGTGACGTCCAGGTCGCGCAGCGTCCGGTTGGCCGGCAGGGGCACGCCGGTCAGGTCGGCGCCGTCGCGCAGCGTGAGGAGGCGGGCCCGTTGGTCCTCCGCCGTCACCATCAGGAAGGAGGCGTTCTTGCCGGCGTGCTCCGAGAGGCGCGACACCGCCCAGGCGCGCCCCACCGGCTTCATCAGGCTCTCCTCGACCGGCTGGACCGTGAAGAAGCGCTCCAGCCGCGGCAGCAGCGTGGCCAGCCGGACGTCCTCCAGCCCCTGGACGAGCCGGTGGGTCGGGTAGATGACCAGCCCCGGATCGCTCATGGGGCAGAGGAACATGAGGATGTAGTGGTGGCCGCCGAAGGCCGGCAGGCCGGGCGTCCGCTCCTCCAGCCAGCGCCGGTAGACGAGCGCGGTCTCGTAGCGGTGGTGGCCGTCGGCGATGAAGATGCGCTGGTCGCGCACCAGGGCCTGGAGCGCCCCCACCACCTCGGGGGCGTCGGCCCGCCAGAGCCGGTGGTGGACGCCGTCGTCGGAGTCGGCCTCGCCCGCCGGCTCGGCCAGGCAGGCCAGGTCCAGGGCGCGCGCCGTGGCCCCCGCCTCGTCGCGGTAGAGGCCGAAGAGCGGCGAGAGGTTGGCCCCCACCGTCTTCAGGATGGCGAGGCGGTCGGCCTTGGGCGCCACCAGCGTCTTCTCGTGCGGGACGATGACGCCCTCGGAGAACTCGTGGAGCCGCACCGCCGCCATGAAGCCGCGCCGGGTGAGCTGCCGCCCGTCCGGCGCGAAGAAGGTCTGCTCCAGCGGGTAGAGCGAGGGGGTCTCGTCGCGGCGCAGGACGCCGGCGGCCTGCCAGGCGCCGAAGTACCCGGCGGCGCGGGTGTACCGGTTGTCCTGCGCGGTGTCTCCGGGCCGGTCCTCGCCGAGCGTGAGGTGGACCACGTTGTGCGGGCTGCGGCGCAGGAGGTCGTCGCGCTGCTCCTGCGAGACGAGGTCGTAGGGCGGCGCCAGCAGCTGCCCGAGGGCGCGGCCCCGGGAGGCGGCGTAGCGGATGCCACGGAAGGGGACGAGCTCGGCCATCTCGGGAGGGGGGACGCTAGATCACGCCCCAGCGGCGCGCAAGGCTTCCACGGCCTCGAACGGCACCGCCCCGGCGCGCAGGAGCCGGAGCCGCTCCCCCTCCACCGCCACCACCGTGGACGGCGCACCCCCGGGGGCCGGCCCCGCGTCGAGCACCAGGTCGAGCCTGCCGACGAGCGCGGCGTCGAGGTCGGCGGCCGCGGCGGCCGGCGGCTGACCGGCCAGGTTGGCGCTGGTGGCGACCAGGGCGCCGCCGGCGGCGCGGGCCAGCG
>JAJYAW010000157.1 GCA_021779335.1 Myxococcales bacterium
GAGAGCCTGTGGCAGATTGCTCATCGCTACTCGGTCAATGTGGCCGAGCTGCAACGCTGGAACCATCTGCACGGACACGTGCTGCGGCCGGGCACGGTGCTGCGAGTGAGCGACGCGGAGTGACCTCTGCGCGCAGCCAGCCCGCCGCCATGAGCGGTGCTGCGGGCGGTGATCGGAAACTGATCCGCCGCATGAAAAAGGAACGGCAGCCGGGCCGTTCCTCTGGGTAGCTGGCGGCAGCGATCGCAGGCGCCCAGGTGGGCCCGGGCCTCGGCCTGCTCGCGGGCGTCGAACTCGCCGTCGAGGTACGCCTCCAGCGACCGCTCCAGCTCGGAGCACTCCATGGGCGCCTGCATCGACTCGAGGGAGGTCATTCGGCCCCCTTGGCGCGGCGCCGCCGGTGCTCGGAGAGGTCCTCCACGGTGGCGTCCTCGGCGGCGAAGCCGGAGTCGACCGCGTACCGGGCCAGCGCCTTCTGGAGGAGGCGCCGCCCGCGGTAGAGGCGGCTCATCACCGTGCCCACCGGCACGTCGAGGATGTCGGCGATCTCCCGGTACGAGAACTCCTGCAGGTCGGCCAGGATGACCACCATGCGGAAGTCGAGGGGCAGGGCGTCCACCGCCCGGAGCACGTCGTCGGAGAGGATCCGGTCGAAGAACCACTTCTCCGGATCGTTCGACTGCTCGGCGGTGTCGCGGGAGGCGGCGTGGGCCTGCACCGTCTCCTGCTCCGGGCCGTCGACGATGGAGCGCTC
The DNA here is from genome assembly GCA_021779335.1 of Myxococcales bacterium. Classification (GTDB taxonomy): domain Bacteria; phylum Myxococcota; class Myxococcia; order Myxococcales; family Anaeromyxobacteraceae; genus JADKCZ01. The sequence goes on from JAJYAW010000157.1 coordinate 755, forward strand.
CTTGCTGGTGCGCCGGTACTTGTTGATGAAGGTGTTGGTGAGGATCTTGAAGAGCCAGGCCTTGATGTTGGTGCCGCGCTCGAACCGGTCGAAGAAGCGGTAGGCGCGCAGCAGCCCGTCCTGCACCAGGTCCTCGGCGTCCCGCTCGTTGCGGGTCAGGCGGAGCGCCGCGGCGTAGAGGGCGTCGAGGTGGCGCAGCGCCAGCGCCTCGAACTCGTCGCGGGTCACGTCGCGCTGGTGGTCCAGGAAGATGCCCATTCTGAGAGGTGGAACCCGGGAACCCCTTCAATGATTCCCGGCGGATGCCGGCGCGGCGCCGGGACCTCGCCGGGCAAAGCGCAAGGATCCTAGCCGCTTCCGGCTCCGGCCGCACGGGTCCAGCCGACCCGGCGCGGCGCCCCGACCGTCCCGGGGCCGGGGGCGCCGGCGAAAGCCCCTGTGATATGTCTCGGCCGGGCATGCTCCACCTCCTCTTCGCCGACGACCGCGGCGTGGTCTACGACCACCCGACGCTGGCCGCCGCCGTGCGGAGCGGCGACGCCCTCCTGGCCCCGCCGGAGCGGCCGGTGGCGCTGCCGGAGGGCGGCACGCTGGCCATGCTGCCCGGCCGACGGCCGGTCGGGATCGACCCCGCCACCGGCGCGCTCACCGTGCTGCACGAGGTCCGGGTGGGGCGCCGGCGCCTCGTGCCGCACGCCGTCGGCGCCACCCTGCCGCCCGGGTTCACCCGCACCTTCCTCCCGGCGGCGGCGCGGGCCTCGCTCGCGGTCACCGGCTCGACGCCCATCCTCCCCCAGTGGGCCTACACGGCCGCCGGGCTGGGCCCGGACGGCTTCGCGGTCTTCGCCCTGCGCACCGACCGGCGGCGCCACTGGAGCCCGGCCGCCCACTCCACGGCGGAGCTCCCCGGCCTGGTCCAGGCCCGGCTCGACGCCACGCCCAACCCCATCTACCGGCAGCTCTCCCGCTGCGCGCTCGAGTGGCGCTGCTTCACGGCGCAGAACACCTTCTACGGCCGTGACGAGGGGGCCATCCCGTCCTCCTCGGCCTGCAACGCCGCCTGCCTCGGCTGCCTCTCCGAGCAGCAGGAGGGGATGCCCCCATCCTCGCACGAGCGGATCCGCCGCCCCCCCAGCGCCGAGGAGATGGCCGAGGTGGCCCTGCACCACCTCACCACGGCGCGCGGCAAGGTGATGGTGAGCTTCGGGCAGGGGTGCGAGGGGGAGCCGCTGCTGCGCTGGAAGGAGATCGCCCGCGCCATCCGCCTGGTCCGCGCGCGCACCTCGCGCGGCTCCATCCACGTCAACACCAACGGCTCGCTCCCCGGGGCGCTCGGCGCCCTCTGCGAGGCCGGGCTCGACTCGGTGCGCGTCTCGCTCAACAGCGCCGCGCCGGACCTGTACCGGGCCTACTACCGGCCCGTCCGCTACGGCCTCCCCGACGTGGTCCGCGCGCTGAAGGCGGCCAAGCGGGGCGGCGCCTACGTGGCGCTCAACCTGCTCACCTTCCCAGGGGTGACCGACCGGTCCGGCGAGGTGAGGGCGCTGTGCCGGCTGGTGCGGGAGGCGCGGGTGGACCAGGTGCAGACCCGGCCGCTCGCCATCGATCCGGACGTCTACCTCGCCGTGGCCCGTCGGCGCGGCGCCGGCGGTCCACCCATCGGCATCCGCGGCCTGGTGGCCGCGCTCCGCCAGGCTCGCCCGGGCCTGGTGGTCGGCAACTTCTCTCGGGCGCGGCCCGAGCGGGCCCGGGGAGCGTAGATGCGTTCGGAGCACCGGCTCGAGCTGCAGAAGGACCTGGCGCGCCACCTGCGGGCCGGCCACCCGTGGGTCTTCAAGAAGGCGCTGGCGCGCCCGCCCCGGGGGCTGCCGGCCGGCACCATCGTGGACGTGGTGGAGGGGGACCGCTTCGTGGCGCGCGGCTACCTGGACCCGCACTCCGCCATCGTGGTCCGCATCCTGACGCGCGAGGAGGGCGAGGAGATCGACGCCGCCTTCTGGCGCCGGCGGGTGGCGCGGGCGCTGGCGCTGCGGCGCGAGCTGGTCTCCGGGACCAGCGCCTACCGGCTCCTCCACGGCGAGTCGGACGGGCTGCCGGGGGTGGTGGCGGACCGGTACGAGCGCTTCGCCGTCATCAAGCTCTACTCGGCCGGCCTGACGCCGCACCGCGCCGACATCGTGGAGGCGCTCCGGGCGGAGTGCGGCGACCTCGCCGGCGTCTACGGCCGCGACGAGATCCCGCGCGACGACGACGACGAGGGCGGGGCGCCGGAGGGGAAGGTGCTGTGGGGCGCCGAGCCGCCGGAGCTCCTGGCCATCGACGAGCACGGCGTGAAGATCCTGGTCGACGTGCGGCGCGGGCAGAAGACGGGCCTGTTCCTGGACCAGCGGGAGAACCGGCGCCTGGTCCGCGAGCTGGCGCGGGGCCGCCCGGAGGCGCTCAACCTCTTCAGCTACACGGGCGGGTTCTCGGTGGCGGCCGCGCTGGGCGGCGCGCGCCACGTCGTCTCCAACGACCTCGACCAGGACGCGCTGCAGCTGGCCCGCGAGACCTTCAAGGCCAACGGCCTGGATCCGGCCGACCACGCCTTCGCCAAGGGCGACGCCTTCGACCTGCTGGCCAGCTACAAGCGGCAGGGGCGCCGCTTCGACCTCGTGGTGTGCGACCCCCCCGCCTTCGCCAAGTCGCAGAAGGCGGTGGAGGGGGCGCTGGCCGGCTACGCCTCGCTCAACCGGGCGGCGCTGCAGGTGCTGGCCCCGGGCGGGCTGCTGGTCACCTGCTCCTGCAGCGCCCGCGTCTCGGCCGAGCAGTTCACCGAGGCGGTCAAGGAGGCGGCCTTCAAGTCGCGCGTCGAGCTGGCCCTGGTGGGCGAGACGCGCCAGCCGGCCGACCACCCGATCTCCCTCCAGTTCAGGGAGGGGCGCTACCTCAAGGCGCTCGTGCTGCGCCGCCTCTCCTGACGTGGTCCTCCCCGGCCAGTACCTGGAGCGGCCGGCGCTCGTCCCCTGCGGGGACCTCGTGCTGGAGGGGCTGTCGCACCGCGGCGCGCGCCGCCCGGCGCTCCTCGTCTGCCCGCCCACCGGCCCGGGCGGCGGCATGGACGCGCCGCTGGTGGCCGAGCTGGCGTGGGCCTCGGCGCGCGCCGGCCACGCCTCGCTCCGCTTCCAGCACCGCGGGGTGGGCGGGTCGCAGGGCGCCCCGGACCCGGCGCTCGAGGTCGAGGACGGTCTGGCCGCCTTCGACCACCTGGCCGCCGGCGGCGCCGGCCGGATCGCCGTGGTCGGGGTGGGCGGCGGCTGCCACACGGCGGTGGGCGTGGCGCGCCGGAGGGGCGGATCGGCCCTGGTGCTCCTGGCCGCGGCGGGCTGGCCCGACCTGGCGGGGCTGGTGCTGCCGGTGCTCCTCGTGCTCCCCGAGCACGGTGGCCCGCCGGCGCCGACCGAGGCGACCGGGCCGCTGCCCCGCGGCGCGCACTTCGAGGTGGTGGCGGGCGCCGACCGGACCTTCCGGGCCGGGCTGCCCCAGGCGGCCCGAGTCGTCGTGACCTGGCTGGCCTCGCTGCGCTGACCCAGGGTCGCGGCCGCGGGTCCTCCCCGCGGCGCCCCTCGTCTCGCGGGTGGGTGGAGCGGGGCGCTGCGGCGCCGGTGCCCTCACGTCCACCTGCACGGGGGCCGCCGGCCTGAGCGGGTTCGGTGGACCCCGGGTGGCTCGGCCGATCCGGCCGGGCGTCCGTTCACGCTCCGTCCGGCGCGCAGGAAACACCAAGCAGGAGCGCGTTTCGCGCGCCGTGCCCTCACCCACCCACACGGCCGATCCGGCCTGGCACGCCGCGCGCAAATGCTCGCTGACGTGGGCGCGCCGTCGGGGCCGCCCCGGGCACGAAGCGGGACACAGCAAGGTGGGGGGACGCATCATGACGACGACGATGGGGCGGTTCGGGCTGGCGGCGGCGGTGGCGGTGCTGGCGGCGTGCGGGCAGCCGGTCCGCCTGCAGCAGCTTCAGGTCGCCCCGGTGGTCACGGAGGTGACCGAGAACCTCCAGGCCGACGTGATCGCCACGGCGGTCTACGACGACGGCTCGACCCGCGACGTGACCGCCGAGGTGGCCTGGTCGACGGTGGACGCCGGCGTCGCCTCCGCCGCCGCGGGCCGGGTCCAGGCGGGCGCCCCGGGCCGCACCTACGTCACGGCCGCCTACGCCGGCCTGCAGGCCTCGGCCCGCGTCGATGTCGTGGCGGCCACCATCGTCTCCCTGGAGGTCACCAGCGGCGCGGCCACGGTGCCGGCCGGCCTGACCGCGAGGCTCACCGCCACGGGCACCTTCTCCGACGGCTCGGTCCGCGACGTGACCACCGCCGCCGAGTGGACGGCCTCCGGCGCCGTCGAGGTCCTGCCGGGCGGCCAGGTCCACGCGCTGAACTGGCCCGGCCTCGCCATGGTGCGCGCCACCGTGGGCCAGGCCATGGCCGCGGTCCGGCTCGAGGTGACCGCCGCCGCGGCGCTGGAGCTGACGGTCGTCGGCGCGAGCGCGCCGCTACCGCTCGGCCTCGCCCACGACTTCCACGTGCTGGCCCGCTACACGGACGGCACCACCCGCGACGTGACCGGCGCCGCGGCCGTCTCGGTGGCCGATGGCGCGGTGGCCACCCTGGACGGGCTCTACGTCCGCGGCGTTGCGCCCGGCCTCACCGAGCTGCAGGCCTCCTTCTCCGGCCTGAGCGCCGCCGCGCCCATCACCGTGGCCGCGGCGGCCGTCCAGGCCATCTCCGTGACGGCCTCCAGGCCCGACGGCTCGGCCGCGGTCCTCGTCCGGGCCGGGGACCTCCTCTTCTTCTCCGCCACGGCGGCGCTGACCGACGGCACCACCCGCGACGTGACCAGCGACGTCACCTGGACCACCAGCGATCCCGGCGTGGCCATCGTCTCCAACGACATCAAGAAGGGGGCCGTCCTCGCCTTCACCCCCGGCACGGTCACCATCGCCGCGCTCGAGCCCCAGAGCCAGATCGGCGGCAGCCTCGCGCTGGTGGTCGCGCCCTGACCTCCCCCCCGTCGTCGACCCCCCGCTCGACGGCGCGGCGCCCCCTGGGAGATCCAGGGGGCGCCACCTTCTCGGGCGCCGTCGGCGGCGCCCCTCAGCGGCGAGGAGCCAGTGCGATGAGCACGAGCGAGATGACCACCGCCCAGGCCGCCTTCACCGCCCAGCCGGGCAGCCTCCCGGCCGGACCGCCGCCGGGCGCCAGCGCCGCCTCGGCCTCGGCGGGCGGCGGCAGCCAGCGGCGCATCCCCACCACCGCCAGCGCCAGGAGGCCCAGCCCCAGCAGCAGGGCGGCCGCGGGGGGGCCCGCCTCCACCTTCGGCAGCGCCTCGTTCGCCTCGCTGCCCAGCGCCAGCGCCGTGGCCGCCGCGTTGTTCACCGCGTGGGCCAGGACCGCGGGGTAGATCGAGCCGGTGCGCCAGGTGAGCCAGCCGTAGAGCAGCCCCAGGAAGAGCAGCCCGGGGAAGCGCACGGGATCGAGGTGCAGCGCCGCGAAGGCCAGCGCCGAGAGGGCGATGGCGACGCCGGGCCGGGCGCGCAGCCGGAGCGCCGAGAGCAGGTGGCCGCGGAAGGCCAGCTCCTCGCAGACCGGCGCCAGCCCCGCCGCCGCGCCCACGAGGACGACCCGCTCCCAGCCCGGGTGCTCGAAGAGGCGGGCCACGTCGAAGCTGCGCAGCAGCGAGTCCGGCAGGGCCGCGGTCCAGAGCGCCTGGAGCGCGCCCCCCAGCAGCAGGCCCGCCACGCCGACGAGGAGCGCCAGGCCGAGCGCCCGGGGCGGCGGCGCCACCAGCCGCAGGAAGGGGCGCGGGGCCAGGCCGGCGCGCGCCGCCATGGCCGCCGCCGGCAGGGCGAAGAGGGACAGCTGCGTCCAGACCAGGCCGAGGCCGGGCTGGAGGAGCTGGGCCGCCGCGGCCACGGGGAGGAGGGCCACCTGGAGCAGGAAGAAGTTGGCGGCGCGCGGGCGGGCCAGGGCCGGGGGCGCGGCGGCGGGCGCGGGGGCAGGCCCGCCCTC
>JAJYAW010000158.1 GCA_021779335.1 Myxococcales bacterium
GGCGGCGAGCGATACCACGGACGACGGCGGCGCGGCCGCGGTGGAGCGGCCCCTCGTCGAGGTCGACCTCCTCCTCGACGAGCGGGTCCCACTCCAGCCCGGCGAAGTCCTGGCGCAGCAGGCCCGCGTCGTAGAGCAGCTCCCGCTGCCGCGGCCCGCCGCTCGCGAGGGCGAGCTGGGCGGGCGTGAAGGCCTCGAGGACGAGCAGCCCGCCGGGCGCCAGGGCGGCGGCCGCCCGGGCGTGGACCAGGGCCCGGAGGGGCGGCGGCAGGTGGACGAAGATCAGCGCGACCGCGTCGTAGGCGCCCGGCGCGGGCAGGTGGTCGGCGAGGTCGGCGACCGTGGCGGCGATGGTGACGCCCCGCTGCGCCGCCAGCCGCCGGGCCTTCTCCAGGCCGACGGCCGAGCCGTCCACCGCCTCCACGGCGAAGCCGCGGCCGGCCAGCCAGACGGCGTTGCGCCCCTCGCCCTCGCCCAGGCAGAGCACGCGCCCCCCCGGCGCGAGCCGGCCGGCCTGGGCCGCCAGCCAGCGGTTCGGCGCGGTGCCGTACTGGTAGACCTCCCCGGCGAACCGCTCGTCCCACTGGCTCATGCGCGGGCCCCCGGTCCGCCCGGGGGCGCCGCGGCCCGGCGCGCCGGGTGGAAGGGGCAGGCCGCGTCGAGGCACTCGGCGTTCCGGCCGCTCCACTCGCAGGCCGGGCCGCGCCCGTCCAGGCGCACGCCCAGCTTCTCCCGGGCGAAGCGGATCCCGGAGAGCAGGGCGAGCCAGGTCGTCCGCTTGCAGCAGCGCGGGCCGCCCAGCGCCCCGATGACGGTGAGCGCCTGCGCCGTGGCGCCGTTGGCCAGGCCCCAGGTCTCCCGGGCCAGCGGCGTGGCGCCGGTGGCCAGGGAGGCGAAGATGCCGACGCCCACCCCGGCCCCGCAGGCGCCCTGGAAGCCGCAGGACCCGCCCGGCACCGCGTCGGCGCGCCGGCGCGCCTCGGCGAGCAGCCGCGGCTTGGCCGCCTCGTCGCCGCGGGCGTTGCAGAGGGCGGCCAGCAGCGCCGCCGGCACCAGGAAGTGGTGCTCCGGCCCGTGGAGCTTGAGGCTGGGGAGGCGCATCAGCCCGGTCGCCAGCGCCACCGGATCCGTGGAGGCGCTGGCCAGGCAGGCGCGCTCGATGACGTCCTTGGCCGGGGCGCCGTGGCACTCGTCGCAGACGAAGTGGCCGCCGCCGCAGCGGACCGGGCTCTGGCCCTCCTGGCCGCAGAGGGTGCAGCGCACCGGCTCGGCCGCGGCGCGGTACTCGAGCGCGGCGCCGCAGACCAGGCAGCCCTGGTGGTGGGCGGCCGGCGGGGAGGCGGGCCGGGCGCTCATGCACCCAGCCCGTAGAACCGCGCGCCCAGGCCGTAGAGCTCGCGCACCGGCCGGCAGTCGGTCTCCATCGTCTGGCCGGTGCGGCTCCAGGCCACGGCCGCGCAGCCCCCGCCGCAGGCCGGGGCGAGGGCGCAGCCCTGGCAGCCCGCCACGGTCAGCGTGGAGCGCCCGCTCCACTGGGCGATGGCCGCCTCGTCGCGCGTCACCTCGGGGAAGAAGGTCCCGAGCCGGTGGCTGGCGTGGCCCACGGTGGCGGTGCAGCCGTAGACGCTGCCGTCCGGGCCGAAGGCCCACTCGGTCTTGGCGGCCGGGCAGGCGTCGAAGTTGGGGGCCGGCAGCTCGCCGGTCTCGGCGAGGTGGCCGATGCCGTGGAAGCGCGGCCGGTGGAAGCGGCGCAGCACCGGGTGGGCCTCGGCCAGGCGCACGTACTCCGCCCAGAGCTCGACCCGGTCGAAGAGGGCGCCCCGGTCCTGGCGGCTGGCGCAGCCGAAGAGCTCGTAGTTGCGGCCGACCTGGGTCTTGAACCTCGAGGCGGGCAGGTCCAGCCAGCCGCGCCCGGCGGCGAACTCCGCCAGCTCCGGGAGGGCGGGCAGGTTGTCGCGATCGGCGACGACGCGCAGGTTGACCGGGACGCCGGCCGCGACCAGGCCGTCGACGCCGGCCACGATCTGGTCGAAGGTCCCCCGCCCGCCGGCGTGCGGGCGGCGCCGGTCGTGCAGCGCCCGCGGCCCGTCCAGCGTGACCTGCACCTCCTTGACCGGCCCGGCGGAGAGCGCCGGCAGGAAGGCCTGGAGGTCGTGGCCGTTGGTGACCGCCGCCACCTGCAGGCCGAGCCGGCGCGCGCCGGCCAGGAAGCGGCCGATCCGGTCGTGGTGGGCCGGCGTGTCGCGCAGCGGCTCGCCGCCGAAGAGGGTGACGTAGGGCTTCAGGGGGCCGCCCAGGTGGTGCCGCTCCACGTAGGCGAAGAAGGCGTCGACGGCCGCGGGCGCCATGAGGCCGCCGGCCGAGGGGTCGAAGAGCTCCTGGTAGCAGTAGGTGCAGGCCAGGTTGCAGCCGAAGCTCGGCACCACGATGAGCTGGGTCGGGGTCTTGGCCGCCTCGGAGCGCCACTCGGCCCGGGCGCCCTCCAGCAGCGCCTGGTCCGCGGCGGCGTCGTCGACCACGAACCCGGCGGCCCGCAGCGTGGCCTCGTCGAGGGCGGCCGGGAGGGCGCCGGGGAGGGCGCGCAGCGCCTCGGCGGCGGGGCGCTCCAGCAGCGCGGCCTGGCCGGAGAGCGGCTGGACCAGCAGGACCTCCTCCCGGTCCGGGACGTCGGCGAGGATGGCGTGACGCGACAGCTGCATCGTGGGCTCCAGGGGGTGTTTGGGGCCGGCGGTCCGTCGGACGCCCGTTCCCCGGTCGCGAGGTTGGAGCCCGGGCTGGGCCCCCCGGTTCAGTATCGCCCGGATGGAGCCCGGACGAACCAGCCGCGCGGCGCCCGGCTCCCACGGAAAAAGGGGTGCAGACCATGAGCGACGACGTGACCCAGGACGAGCAGCCCACCCCCGCGCCGGGCGCGGCGCGCGGCGGCCTGAGCGGCTGGCTGCGGGGCGGGGGCTGGCGGGCCGTGGCCGGCGCGGTGGTCGGCGCCGCGGGGCTGTCCGCCTACTCCTACTTCATCGGGTGCCGCACCGGGACCTGCGTGCTCACCGCCAACGTCCAGACCGCGAGCCTCTTCGGCGCGCTCATCGGGCTGGTCCTCGGGTGGCCGACGCCGCCGAGGCCGCAGAAGGTGCGGGTCCGGCGCTGAGGCCGCGCCCGTCGACGGGAGGGAGGTCGAGATGCCCGACGCGACGCTCCAGCGGTGCACCTGCCAGGAGGCGGGCGACCGCCTCTCCGAGTACCTCGACGACGAGCTCGGGGCCGCGGACCGGGCCCGGGTGGACCTCCACCTGACGGCCTGTCCCCGCTGCGCCGCGCTGGCGCTGGACCTGGCCCGGACCATCCGCGCCATCCACCGCATGGCCGGGTGGGTCGGCGGCCGCCCGGCCTGCCGCCACCGCTGAGCGGCGCCGCGCCCGCTCAGGCGCGGGCGTCGAGGAAGCTCTGCAGCGCCAGCCGGACCGACCGCTCCACGGCGGGCGGGACCGGCGCCTCCCCGGCCCGCTTGCAGAGCGAGAGGGTGGAGCGCAGGGAGTCGCAGCGCCCGCGGCAGGTGGGGCAGCCCTCGAGGTGCTTCTCCAGGTCGGCGCAGGCGCTGCCGTCGATCTCCCCCTCCAGCCTCCGGGAGAAGAGCTCGACCACGTCGCGGCAGCCGGCGCCGGGCGCGCTGGCCGCGTCGGCCTGCCCCAGGGCCGGCGCGACGCGCTCTCGGACCGCCACCCGCGCGCGGTGCAGGCGGCTCTTCACCGCCTCGATGGTGAGCCCCATGACCTCGGCCACCTCGGGGGCCGACAGCCCCTCGACGTCGCGCAGGACCAGGACCTCCCGGTACATGGGCTCCAGCGCGGCGATGGCCTCGTCGAGCACCGACTTCACCTGGCGGCCCGCCACGTCCTCCTCCGGGCCGCGGTCGGGGTGGGGCAGCCCGGCCACCTGCTCCGCCTCGTCGTCGAGCGAGAGGACGTGGGCGGGGGCGAACTTGCTGGTGCGCCGCTTCTTGATGCAGAAGCTGCGGGCGATGGTGTAGAGCCACGTCGAGACGGAGGAGGCGCCGCGGAACTCCGGCAGCGTCCGCGCCGCGGCGATGAGGGTCTCCTGGACGACGTCCTGCGCGTCCTCGGTGTCGCGGCACATCTTCATGCCGAAGCTGAAGATGCGCCCCTGGTGGGCGGCGAGGAGCCGCTCCAGGGCCTGGCGGTCACCCGTCTTGGCGGCCTCGACGAGCTGGCGATCTCCCTCTGGCATGGGCGCCATGACTAACCGACGACGGCCCGGCGCACAAGCCAAGTCGAAGAGGACGCGCCCGGGGGCCCGCGCCCGGGGGCCGGCTAGGCGACCGGCGCCACCGCCGGCGCGGGGGCCGGGCGGGCGTGCTGCTTGACGAACTTCTGGGCGGCCAGGGAGGCGATGGTGCCGTCGGCCACGGCGGTGGTGATCTGCCGGAAGAGCTTGGACCGGAGGTCGCCGGCCACGAACAGGCCGGGCACCGGGGTGGACATGTCCTCGCCGGTCTCCACGTACCCCCACTTGTTGAGGGGGACGATCCCCTTCACCAGGTCGGTGCGCGGCACGTAGCCGATGAAGACGAAGACGCCGTCGGTGGCGAGCTCGGTCGTCACCTTGGTCTTGACGTTCTCGATGGTGAGCCGCTCCAGCCCCTTGTCGCCGGAGAAGGCGCGCGGCTCCGAGTCCCAGATCACCTTGATCTTGGGGTTCGAGCGGGCCTCCTCGGCGGTGGCCGCCTCCGCCTGGAAGTGGTCGAACTGGTGGATGATGGTGACGCTCCGCGCGAACTGGGTGAGGAAGAGCGACTCCTCCACCGCGGAGTTGCCGCCGCCGATGACGTGGATGTCCTTGCCCTCGAAGTAGGCGCCGTCGCAGGTGGCGCAGTAGCTGATGCCGCGCCCCTTGAACTTGGACTCGCCCGGCACGCCGAGGTCGCGGGGCTTGGCGCCGGTGGCCACGACGACGGCCGGGGCCTCCACCGTCTCCTCCTCGTCCAGCTCGAAGGACTTCACCGGGCCGGTCAGGTCGTGCCTGGTGATCTCGACGGCCCGCCGGATGGTGGCCCCGAAGCGCTCCGCCTGCGTGGAGAAGGCCTTGGCGAGGTCGGTGCCCTTGATGTCCTCCGGGAAGCCCGGGTAGTTGGAGACCTTGTGGGTGGTCTTCACCTGGCCGCCCGGCACGCTCTCGTCGAGCACCAGGGTCTTCAGGCGGGCGCGGGCCGCGTAGATGGCGGCCGAGAGGCCGGCCGGGCCGGCGCCGACGATGATGAGGTCGTAGCGGGTGGTCATGGTGTCCCTCTCCTCAGGCGAGCAGCGCCTCGACCTGGGCCTTGATGGCGGTGCGCTTGATGTCCTCGCCGCCCAGCCGCTCACCCTGCTCGTGGCCGGCGCGGTCGAAGAAGACGAGGGTGGGGCTGCCGGTGACGCCCAGCTGCTGCGCCAGGTCGCGGTTGCCCTGCCGGTAGATCTTGAGGAAGCGGGCCTTGCCGGCGTACTGCTCGGCCACCGCCTCGAACTTGGGGGCGAGCGCCTCGCAGGGCGGGCACTCGGTGGAGAAGAAGTCGAGCACCACCGGGACGCCGGCGGCGAGGACCTCCTGCTGGTAGTCGCCCGCGCTGATTTCCTTGACGAACTGGCTCATGGTCGCTCCGGAGAAAAGGGCTCCCGCCCGGGCTCGACGCCCGGCCTGGCCGCGGGAGGTTGGGGGCCTCGAAGAGGGCGGGAGCCCCGGAGGGCTCCCGCGGTGCTTCAGTCGTGGCAGCCCGACACGAGCCGGGACGCCTTGGCGCAGCACTGCGCGGTCTGCTCGGGCGCGCAGCAACCCTTCTTCACCTTGGTCAGCAGCTTCATCGGACGTCCTTTCAGGCGGCGATCTGCTTCTCGAGCTTCTGCTTCAGCTTCCGCGCCGCGTCACAGTCTTCACACGGCGCGTCGGGCTTCTTGGCGTGCACCTGGCAGGTCGAGAGGCAGTTGCCGAGCGACTGGACCAGGATGCGGACTTCCTTCGCCGTGAAGTCGATGGTGCTTGGAGCTTGAGTGCTCATGCGTCCTCCCTGCGGTCCATCGTAGCGGCCTGGTGGGCCCGGCAGGACTACCTGACGGGTTGTGCCACCTTGCCGCCCTGTCCCTGAGAGCCTACCCGGCCGGCGGAGGTTCGGGGGAGGCCGGCCCGCGGAGCTCGGCGAGGCCCCGCCGCCGCCACGCCAGCATGCCGCCGGCGAGCTGCCGGGCGTCATAGCCGTGGCTCCGCAGGAGCCTGACCGCGGGGATGGAGCGGTGGGCCGTGAGGCAGATGGCCACCACCGGGCGCCCGGGGTCGAGCCCCGCGGCGGCCAGCCCGGCCGCCAGCGAGGTGATCGGGAGGTTGCGCGCGCCGGGGAGGTGGCCGGCCGCGAACTCCGCGGGCGTGCGGACGTCGAGGAGCTGTGGGGGCTGCCGCCCGGCCAGGGCCGCCGAGAGCTCGTCCGGCCCGAGCTCGGCCACGCGGCCGAAGGGGATCCACCAGGGTGTGGCCATGCCACCTTCGAGCCGCCGCCGGCGCCGGGGAGTCGGCCGGCGCCCGGCGGGCGCGGCGGCCTCAGGCCACCCCGAGGGCCCGCATCCGCCGCCACAGCGTGCTGCGGTTCACCCCCAGCGCCCGGGCCGTCTCGCCCCTGTTCCAGCGGTTGGCCTCCAGGGCGCGGGTCAGCGCCTCGCGCTCCGCCTCGGCGGCGCGCTCCGCGGCGTCCCCGTCGGCGCGCCGGGGCTCGCG
>JAJYAW010000159.1 GCA_021779335.1 Myxococcales bacterium
TGTCGCCCGCCACCTCGCCCGGTGCTATCGTCGCGCCCCGTGAGCGAGACGAATCGGCGGTACGAGCGGATCGACATCGAGCTGCCGGTGCGGCTCTTCATCCCCGGGCAGAAGGGGCTGCGCTTCGAGGCCTTCTGCACCTCGCGCAACCTGGGGCTGGGCGGGCTCTTCGTGGGCTCCACCTTCCTGCTGCCCCACGGCCTCTCGCTCTCGGTGGAGCTCGGGCTCCCCGACGGCCCGCTGCCCATCCGATCCCGGGTGGCGCACGTGGTGGCCCTCGACGACGCCGAGCTGGCCACCGGCATGGGGATCGAGTTCCTCGACGTCGACGCGCGCGGCCGCGAGGCGCTGCTCCGCTACTTCACGCCGCTGCGCTACCGGGAGTTCTACCGGGAGTTCAGCGCCGAGTTCCCGCACCTGGAGGCGTCGCAGCCGCTGCGCGACGTCTCGCTGGTGCTCAACCTCTGGGAGGAGTGGAAGGTGCGGCAGGAGGGCGGCCCGGCCTCGACGGCCTCCGGCGCCCCGCCGGCCCCGCCGCGCCGCCCCGGCGAGCCCCCCATCCACCCGGCCGTCCGCCCCGCCCCGCGCGCCGCGCCCCGCCGGCCGCGCGGCCGCTGACCCGCGCGGAGAGGACCCGCCTTGGCCCCGGTCCGGCTCGCCCTGCTGTGGCACATGCACCAGCCGCTCTACCGCGAGCCGGAGACGGGCGAGTACCTCATGCCCTGGGTGCGGCTCCACGCCACCCGCTCCTACTACGACATGGCGTGGATCCTGGAGCGGCACCCGGGCATCCGCTGCACCGTCAACTTCACGCCGGTGCTCCTCGAGCAGCTGGACGACTACGTCGAGGGGGTGGCGCGAGACCGCTTCCTCGACCTGACGGCGCGCCCCTCCGGCGACCTCTCGGGCGAGGAGCGGCAGGCGGTGCTGCGCCAGTTCTTCATGGTGGACTGGGAGACCAACATCCGCCCGCTGCCCCGCTACTGGGAGCTGCTCCACCGGCGCGGCCGGGACCTGCGCACGGTGGACCTGCCGCGGGTCGCCAAGGCCTTCACGGAGCAGGAGCTCACCGACCTGCAGGTGCTCTTCAACCTCTCCTGGGTCGGCTACGGGGGGCTGGCGGACGACGAGGGGCTGCGGGCGCTGCGGCAGAAGGGGCAGAACTTCGAGCAGGCGGACGTGGAGTACCTGCTGGCGGCGCAGGTGCGGCTCCTCAAGCAGGTGGTGCCGCGCTGGAAGGCGCTCGGCGAGCGCGGCCAGGTGGAGCTCTCCTCCACGCCCTACCACCACCCGATCCTGCCGCTGGTCTGCGACACCGACTCGGCCCGGCGCGCCCTGCCGGGGCTGGCGCTGCCCCCGCGCTTCGCCCATGGGGAGGACGCCCGCTGGCACGTGCGCGAGGCCCTGGAGACCCACCAGCGGCGCTTCGGGTCGAGGCCCCCGGGCATGTGGCCGGCCGAGGGCTCGGTCTCGCCGGAGGCGCTCGAGGTGCTCGCCTCCGAGGGGGTCGGCTGGGCCTGCTCCGACGAGGGCGTGCTGCTCCACTCGCTGCCGCCCGACGCGACCCGGCTGCGCTCCCTCTACCGCCCCTGGCGCTTCGCCGCGGGGGAGGGCCGGGAGATCCCCATGCTGTTCCGCGACCGGCCGCTCTCCGACCTGATCGGCTTCACCTACGCCCGCGCCGTGGCCGGCGAGGCGGTGGCCGACTTCCTCGGCCGGCTGCGGGCGGTGGGCGAGAGCTGGGAGCGCGACGGGCAGGCCGGGCCGGCCACGGTGGGCGTCTTCCTGGACGGCGAGAACGCCTGGGAGCACTACCAGGGCTCCGGCCAGGAGTTCCTGGAGACCCTCTACGGCGCGCTGGAGCGCTCCGAGCTCGTCACCACCTCCACCGTCGGCGCGGCGGTGGGGGAGGCGGCCGGCCCGGCCGTGCCGCGCATCCACTCGGGCAGCTGGATCGAGGCCTCCTACCGCATCTGGATCGGCCACGCGGAGGACCGCCAGGCCTGGACGGCGCTCGGCAAGGCGCGCGACGCCGTGGCCGCGGCGGAGCAGTCGGGCACCGCCGACCCGGAGCGGCTGGCGCGCGCCCGGCGCCACCTCTACGCGGCGGAGGGCTCGGACTGGTACTGGTGGTACGGCGACGACTTCGCCTCCGAGCAGCTCGCCGAGTTCGACGCGCTCTTCCGCGGCCACGTGGTGCAGGCGGCCCTGCTGGCCGGCGCCGCGCCGCCGGCCGAGGCGCTCGAGCCCATCAAGAAGGTCGACACCGCGCCGCTGGCGGCGGAGGCCAAGCCGCTCCGCGAGCCCACCCTGCTGCTCACGCCGATCCTGGACGGCCGCGAGACCGACTTCTTCGAGTGGCAGGGCGCGGGGCTCTACCGGCCGGGGCAGGCGCGCGGCTCGATGTACGGCGGCGCCCAGGCGTTCCAGCTGCTCCGCTTCGGGTTCGACCTGGCCGCGCTCCACCTGCGGCTCGATCCCGCCGAGTCGCCCGGGCGCGCCGCCGAGGTGGGCAACCACCTGCGGGTGGAGGTCCTGGCGCGCGAGCGGCAGGTGGAGGTGGACTTCGAGCTCCAGCCGGACGGGCAGCTGCGGGCCGGGCGGGCCACCGGCGGCAAGGAGGCCGGCCAGGCCGCCTTCCTGGAGGTGCTGGAGATCTCCATCCCCTTCGCCGCGCTGGGGCTCGGCCCCGGCGACAAGGTGGCGCTGGCGGTCCACGTCCTCAAGTCGCTGGTCGAGGTGGAGCGGCTGCCGCGCTACGGCTTCGTGACGCTGGCCGTGCCGGACGCGGACTTCGAGGGCGTGAACTGGCGCGTCTGACCGGGCCGGGTCGGGCGCGCCCCGCCCCGGCGTTCGTGGCACAGCCTCCGGGGGGCATCTCGGGTATGCTGCGCCGGCGTGACGCCCACCTCCTCGGCCCGCGGCCGCTCGGCCCTCGGCATCCTCTTCCTCGTCGTCTTCGTCGATCTCCTGGGCTTCGGGATGGTCATCCCGGTGATGGCGCTCTACGCCAAGCACCTGGGGGCGGCCGAGGCGTCCACCGGCTGGCTCTCCACCGGCTTCTCGCTCATGCAGCTCGGCTTCGCGCCGGTGTGGGGCGTCCTCTCGGATCGGATCGGGCGGCGGCCGGTGCTGCTCCTCTCCATCGCCATGACGGCCCTGGCCTTCCTGGGCTACGCGGTGGCGCCGACCTTCGCCTGGCTGCTCGCCTCGCGCCTCTTCGCCGGCGGCGCCACCGCCAACATCGCCATCGCCCAGGCCTACGTGGCCGACGTCACCACGCCGGAGGGTCGGGCCAAGGGGATGGGGGTCATCGGCGCCGCCTTCGGGCTGGGCTTCGTCTTCGGCCCGGCCATCGGCGGCTGGCTCTCCGGCTACGACCTCTCCTGGCCGGGCTTCGCCGCGGCGGGGCTCTCGGCCTTCAACCTGGTGGGCGCCTGGCTCCTCCTCCCCGAGCCGGCCCAGCGCAGCCGCGCCGGCGCCGAGCTCAAGCACCGCATGGGCGCGCTGGTGGAGGCGCTGACCCGCCCGGGCATCCGCCGGCTGCTGGCGGTCTTCTTCATGCTGGTGCTCGCCTTCAGCGCCATGGAGGCCACCTACGCCTTCCTGGCCCAGGAGTACTTCCATCTCGACAACCGGGGCGTGGTCTTCTCCTTCCTGGTCATCGGCGTCCTGGTGGTGATCGTCCAGGGCGGGCTCATCGGGCCGCTCACCCGCGCCTTCGGCGAGCGGCGGCTCCTGGTGGCGGGGGCGCTGCTGCAGGCCGGCTCGCTCCTCTGGCTGCCGCACGCCCACGGCTGGTTCCCGGCCGGCGTGGCCCTGCCCGGCTGGCTCCCCCCGGGCTTCGTGGAGCTGGCGGTGGCCTCGGCGCCGCTGGCCGTCGGGAGCGGCCTGACCTCGCCGGCGCTCTCGGCGCTCCTCTCCCGCCTCTCCAGGGCCGACGCCCAGGGCGGCACGCTCGGCATCGGCCAGTCGGCCTCGGCGCTGGGTCGGGTCCTCGGCCCCATCAGCGGGACCAGCACCTACGCCTACGCGCCGCCGGCGTCCCACGCCTGGCCCTACCTGGGAGGGGCCGTCCTGATGACCGTCTCGGCGCTCATCAGCCTGACCCTCCGTTCACGAAGGGACGCTTGACCGAGGCGAGGTAGGATCCAGGCATGCCCGAGCTCCGCAGGGACCCCATCGTCGGCCGGTGGGTCATCATCGCCACCGACCGGGCCAAGCGGCCCTCCGACCTGGCGCGGCCCGCCGCGGCGCCGCAGAGCGGGCTGTGCCCCTTCTGCCCGGGCCACGAGGACAAGACCCCGCGCGAGGTCTACGTGACCGGCCGGGCCCCCGGCGCGCCGGCCAACGGCCCGGGCTGGAAGGTGCGCGTCGTCCCCAACCGCTTCCCGGCGCTCAAGATCGAGGGCGACCTGGACCGCAAGGCCGAGGGGATCTACGACCTGATGAACGGCATCGGGGCGCACGAGGTGGTCATCGAGACGCCCGAGCACGGCCGGCACATGAAGGACCTGACCGAGCAGGAGCTCACCGAGGTCCTCTTCGCCTTCAAGGCGCGCATCCTGGACCTGCGCAACGACCTGCGCTTCCGCTACATCCTGCTCTTCAAGAACCACGGCGCGCTGGCCGGGGCCTCGCTGGAGCACCCGCACGCCCAGCTCATCGCGCTCCCGGTCACGCCGCGCCAGGTGCAGGACGAGATCGACGGGGCGCGCCGCCACTTCGAGCACCGCGAGCGCTGCATCTTCTGCGACGTGGTGGCCCAGGAGCGCAAGGACCGCTCGCGGCTGGTCTTCGAGAACGAGGAGTTCCTGGTCTTCGCCCCCTGGGCGCCGCGCAGCCCCTTCGAGACCTGGATCATGCCCAAGCGGCACGAGTCCAACTACGAGGCCGAGCCCAAGGAGCGGCTCGGCCTCTGCGCCCAGGCGCTGCGCACCACGCTGCGGCGCCTCTCGGCCGCGCTGGGCGATCCCTCCTACAACTTCATCGTCCACTCCAACCCGCTGCGCGACCTGCCCACGCCGAGCTACCACTGGCACATCGAGGTGATGCCGGCGCTGACCCAGGTGGCCGGCTTCGAGTGGGGCTCGGGCTTCCACATCAACCCGGTCCCGCCCGAGGAGGCCGCCGAGTTCCTCCGCAAGGTGGTCGCGTAGCGGGCCGATGGAGATCCTCTTCGTCGCCTCGGAGCTGGCGCCGCTCTCCAAGTCGGGTGGCCTGGGCGACGTGGCGGCGGCGCTGCCGGCCGCCCTGGCGGCGCGCGGCCACGCCGTCTCGGTGGTCTCGCCCCGCTACGGCTCCATCGACCCGGCCCGGCACGGCTTCGAGGCGGTCCACCGGGCCATCCGGGTGCGCGGCGAGCCCGCCAGCTTGTGGGTGCGGCGGCGGGGCGGCCTGGCCCACTACCTGGTCGAGCACGAGCACTACTTCGGCTCCCGGCGCGGCCTCTACGGCGACCAGCAGCACGAGTTCGGCGACAACGCCGAGCGCTTCGCCTACCTGTGCCGCGCCGCCCTGGAGGTGCCGGCCGCCTTCGGGCTCAGGCCCGGCATCCTGCACCTCAACGACTGGCAGACCGGCCTGGCGGCCTGGCTGCTGCGCCACGAGCACGCCGACGACGCGGTGCTCCGCTCCACCCGCTCGGTCTTCACCATCCACAACCTGGCCTACCAGGGCGTCTTCCGGAAGGAGGTCCTGCCGGCGCTCGGGCTGCCCTGGGACGTCTTCCGCTTCGACGCCATGGAGTTCCACGACCGGCTCAACTTCATGAAGGCCGGCCTGGTCTTCGCCGACGCCCTCACCACCGTCTCGCCCACCTACGCGCACGAGATCCAGACGGCGGAGGGGGGCGAGGGGCTGGACGGCCTGCTGCGCCACCGGCGGCGGGACCTGACCGGCATCCTCAACGGCATCGACCACCAGGAGTGGGACCCGGCCACCGATCGCCACCTGCCCGCCCACTTCGACGCCCACGCCCTGGCCGGCAAGCACGCCTGCAAGCGGGCCCTGCAGGAGGAGCTCGGGCTGCCGGCGCGGGCCGACCTGCCGCTGGTGGCCATGGTGGGCCGGCTGGCCGACCAGAAGGGGATGGACCTGGTCCTGGCGGCGCTGCCGGACCTCATGCGGCGTGAGCTGCAGGTGGCGCTGCTGGGGAGCGGCCGGCGCGACTGGGAGGAGGCCTTCGCCGGCGCGGCCCGGGAGCACCCGCACCGCCTGGCGGCGCGCCTGGGGTTCGACGAGGGGCTGGCCCACCGCATCGAGGCGGGCGCCGACATCTTCCTCATGCCGAGCCGCTTCGAGCCCTGCGGCCTGAACCAGCTCTACTCGCTCCGCTACGGCACGGTGCCGGTGGTGCGGCGGGTGGGCGGCCTGGCCGACACGGTGCAGGACTTCGACGGCTGGAAGCAGGGGACCGGCTTCGTCTTCGCCGACTACGACCCGCGCGCCATGCTGGCCGGGCTGCGCCGCGCCAAGGAGGCCTTCCGCGACAAGCGCGCCTGGAACGCCATGCTGAGGCGGGGCATGGCCCAGGACTACTCCTGGGGCCGGAGCGCGGCGCGCTACGAGGCGCTCTACGACGGGCTGCTGCGGTAGCGCCCCCGCGGCCCCGCGCCGCCGAGGCGGGCGCGGCGGCTAGAAGAGCCCCGGGAGGTGGCGCTGCGCCAGGGTCGGCGCGGGCGGCGCCGGGAAGGCGGCGACCGGCGCGGGCCG
>JAJYAW010000160.1 GCA_021779335.1 Myxococcales bacterium
AGCCCGGCGTCGCCCCCGGGCCGGCGCCGCCCCTCGCCGAGGCCGCCGCGCCGCGCGCCGCCCGCCACCTCCTGGTGGAGGTGGAGATCGCCGCCGCCTGCCCGGTGCCGGCGGTGCGCGCCTTCCTGGTGGTGAAGAAGCTCTCCAGCCTCGGCGCCGTGGCCCGTACCACCCCCACGGTGGACGAGCTCAAGGCGGGGCGCCTCCCGGGGCGGCGCCTCACGGTCCACCTGGAGACGGCCGAGCCCCTCGACCGGCTGGAGCGGGCGCTCCGCCAGATCTCCGACCTCGGGCCCGCCACGCTGCGCGAGGCGGAGGAGCCCGCCCAGCCGCCCGCCCCCGCGGCGCCGGCCACCTCCCCCACCGGCGCGGCGCCCGCCGAGGCGAGCCGCACGGTGCGGGTGCGCACCGAGATCCTGGACGGCTTCGTGGACGCGGTGGGCGAGCTCCTGCTGGCCACCGCCCGCATCCGCGAGATCGGCCGCGCCCTGCCGGCGCTCCACCGCCCCCCGCTCGAGGAGGGGGTGGACCGGCTCCACGCCATCGTCAAGGAGCTCCACGACAAGGTGATGGCGGTGCGCATGACCCCGCTCGCCACCATCACCGAGCGGCTGCCGCGCGCCGCCCGCGACGTGGCGCGCCGGCTGGGGCGCCAGGTGGAGGTGGAGATCCGCGGCGCGGAGATCGAGCTGGATCGCGCCATCCTGGAGGAGCTCTCGGATCCGCTCCTGCACGTGCTCCGCAACTCGGTGGACCACGGCATCGAGCCGCCCCACCTTCGGCTGCTGGCCGGCAAGCCGGCCACCGGCCGCATCACGGTGACGGCCCGGCGCGACCGCGACCGGGTCATCCTGGAGCTCAGCGACGACGGCAAGGGCATGGACCCGGCCCGGCTCCGCGAGGCGGCCGTGACGCGCGGCAGCCTCTCGGCCGACGAGGCGGCGGCGCTGACCGATCGCGAGGCGCTCCTGCTGGCCTGCCTGCCCGGGGTCTCGACGGCCGAGGCGGTGACCGACGTGTCCGGCCGCGGCGTGGGGCTGGACGCCGTGAAGCGGACCGTGGAGGCGGTGGGCGGCGCGCTCGAGATCGACAGCGTCGCCGGCGCCGGCTCGCGCATCACGCTGCGGCTGCCGCTCACCGTGGCGGTGCAGCCGGTGCTGCTGGTGGGGGTGGGCGACGAGATCCTGGGGCTGCCCATCGCCAAGGTACACGGCGCCGCCCAGGTGAGCTTCGCGGCGCTGGACCGCAGCCAGGGCGGCCCCCTCCTGGCCTACGACGGCGAGCTCGTCCCGGTGCACGACCTGGCCGCCCTGCTGGGCTTCCCGGCGGCCGGCCGCGACGACCGGGCCGTGGTGGTGGCGGAGGGGACCGACGGGCGCATCGGCCTGGCGGTCGACGCCCTGCTCGGGCAACAGGAGGCGGTCCTGAAGCCGCTCGGCTCGCCGCTCGGGGCGGTGCCGGGCCTCTCGGCGGTCACCGTGCTCGGCAACGGCCGCCCGGTCTTCATCCTCGACGTCCCCAGGCTCCTGGCCGCGTGACCCGCCAGGACCTCGGCCGGCGCCAGGTGGACGCGCTCCAGGAGCTGACCTCCATCGGCTGCGGCGCCGCGCTCACCGCGCTCGGCAAGCTGACCAGGCTCCGGCTCGACATGGACGTGCCGGAGGCCTGGGTGGGCGCCGGCGCCGGCGCCATCGCGAGCTTCCTGGGGGCCCTGGGCGGCGACCTGGTCTGCGCCGGCGTGAAGCTGGAGGGGCCGCTGACCGGCCACCTCCTGCTGGCGCTGCCGGAGCCCGACGCCGAGGCGCTGGCCATGGCGCTGGGCGCCCCGGTGGAGGCCGGCCGCTTCGGCCAGCTCGCCGAGAGCGCCATCATGGAGTCGGGCAACATCGTCGGCTCGGCCTTCGTCTCGGCGGTCGCCAAGGTGGTGGGCCAGACGCTGCTCCTCTCGGTGCCCACCTTCGCCCGCGGCTCGGGCAAGGCCTGCGTCGAGAAGCTGGTGGACCACGCCGGCTCGGTGGCGCTGGCCACCCGCTTCACCTCCCCGGCCCGCCCCCGCCTGGAGGGGCTCATCCTGGTGATGCCGGAGCCCTCCCGCATCGCCCGCCTCCTCTCCCACCTCGAGCCCCGGTAGGCGGCCGCCGCATGGACGAGAAGGCGCTGCGCCGGCTGCTGGGTCGCCTCGCCGCGGGGCGGGCCACCCTCGACGAGGCGGTGGAGGCGCTGCAGGGCGCCCCCTTCGAGCGGCTCGGCGATCTCGCCACGCTGGACACCCACCGGGCGCTCCGCACCGGCATGCCGGAGGTGGTGCTGGCGGAGCGCAAGACCGCCGCGCAGGTGGCCGCCATCGCCCGGCGCATCGCGGCCGCCGGGCCGCTGCTGGTGACGCGCCTCGACCCGGCGAAGGCCGGCCCGGCGCGCCGCGCCGTCAAGGGCGCCATCTACGACCCGGTCTCGCGGACGCTGCGGCGCGGGCGCATGGACCTCCCGGCCCGCGGACCGGTGGCGGTCTGCTGCGCCGGGACGAGCGACGTGCCGGTCTGCGAGGAGGCGGTGGCCACGCTCGACGTCATGGGCGTCACGGCGCTGCGGATCTACGACGTGGGCGTGGCCGGGCTGCACCGGCTGCTGGCGCGGCGCGGGGAGCTCGCCCGGGCCCGCGCCGTCATCGTGGTGGCCGGCATGGAGGGGGCGCTGCCCAGCGTGGTCGGCGGCCTGGTGGGCCGGCCGGTCATCGGCGTCCCCACCTCGGTGGGCTACGGCGCCGCCCTCCACGGCCTGGCCCCGCTCCTCACGATGCTCAACTCCTGCGCCCCCAACGTCACCGTGGTCAACGTGGACAACGGCTTCGGCGCCGCCTTCGTGGCCGGGCTCATCGCCCGCGGCTGAGGAGGGCGCCCCGGCGCGCCCGGACCGCCTGCCCCGTTGCCTCGCGGGCCGGGCCGTGGTCCGCTCTCCGCCGTGACCCCGGCCCTCCTCGTCCTCGAGCCCATCGGCGGCCTGGCCGGCGACATGTTCCTGGCCGGCGCGCTCGACCTGGGCGTGGATCGCGCGGCGCTGGAGGCGGCGCTGGCCACGCTGGGCGTCCCCGGCTGGCGGCTCGAGGTGACCCGCCGCTCCGTCTCCGGCATCGCGGCCACCCACGTCGACGTGGTGGTGGACGGGGCGCCGCCGGGCTCGCGCCGCCTGGGCGAGATCCTCGGGCTCATCGAGCGCTCCGGGCTGTCGCCGCGGGCGCGCGCGGCGGCGGCGGCCCTCTTCGAGCGGATCGGCCAAGCCGAGGCCAAGGTGCACGGCACCTCGCTCGAGGAGGTCCACTTCCACGAGGTGGGGGCGGTCGACTCCATCGTGGACGTGTGCGGCGCGGCGGTGGCGCTGGAGCTGCTCGGCTGGCCGCGCCTCCTCGCGGCGCCGCCGGAGCTGGGGCGGGGGCTGGTGAGGACGGCCCACGGCCCCATGCCGGTGCCGCCGCCGGCGGTGCTGGAGCTCCTGGCCGGCAAGCCGGTGCGCCCCGGCGGGCCGCCGGGCGAGGCGGTCACGCCCACCGGCGCGGCCATCCTGGCCGAGCTGGCGGAGGTGGGGCCGCTGCCGCCCTTCGTGCCCCTCCGCGTGGGCTACGGCGCCGGCACGGTGCGCTGGCCCGATCGGCCCAACGTGGTGCGCCTCACCCAGGCCGAGCCGGCCGACCTGTCGGCGCCGGACCCGGGGGCGCTCTACCAGGTGGAGACCAACCTCGACGACGCCTCCGGGCAGCTGGTGGCGCGCGCCATCGAGGTGCTGCTCGAGGTGGGGGCGCTCGACGCCTGGGCCGCGCCGCTCACCATGAAGAAGGGGCGGCCCGGGCTCCTCCTGGGCGCGCTCTGCGACGGCGCCCGGCGGGACGCGGTGGCCCGCGCCCTCCTCACCGAGACCACCACGCTGGGCGTCCGCTGGCACCGGGTGGAGCGCCAGGTGCTGGCGCGCGAGCTCCAGGAGGTGGAGACGCCCTGGGGCGGGGTGCGCGTCAAGGTGGCCCGGCTCGACGGGCGCGAGGCCGGCGCTCACCCGGAGTACGAGGACTGCCTGGCCCGGGCCCGCGCCGCCGGGGTGCCGGTCAAGGACGTCCTCGGCGCGGCGCTGGCCGCCTGGCTCACCCGGGCCGGCCGCTGAGGCGGCGGTGAGGAAGACGGAGGAGGCCACGTGACCGAGACAGGCCAGAACCAGGACCAGGACGGCCAGGCCGGCCGCGCCGCCGACGCGGCGGCGCTGCTGGGCCCGCTGCTCACGCTCTCGCACGAGCTGGCCGGCGCCCGGCAGGAGGCGGAGGTCTGCGCCGCCGTCTCGCGGGCCCTGCAGGCCCTCTTCCCGGGCCGGGCCCACGCGGTGCGGCTCCTCGACCCGCGCACGCTGGCCCTGGCGGCCTTCCGCGCCAGCGAGCCGCCACGGCCCGGCCTGGGCGACCTCCCGGTCCTGCGCCGCGCCTCGGCCGACGCGGCCGGGCTCGACCGCGCCGCGCTGCAGGGCGGCGTCCGGCTCGCCGAGGCCGACGAGCCGCTCTTCGAGGGGAGCGCCGCGGTGGCGGTGGAGCCGCTGGTGGTGGACGGGGCGCTCCAGGGGCTCATCAACCTGGAGTACCCGCCGGGCGTGGCGGCCTCGCCGGAGCGCGACACCCCGGTGCTGCGCCACCTGGCCGGCCAGGCCGCGCTCGGCGTGCGCAACCTGCGCACCGTGGAGGAGCTGGCGTCGCTCAAGACCTACCTGGAGCAGCTCATCGAGCACGCCAACGCCCTCATCGCGGTGGTGGACCGGGACCAGCGGGTCACCGTCTGGAACGGCGCGCTGACCCGGCTGACCGGCATCGGCGCGGCCGAGGCGCAGGGGCGGCCGCTGGCCGACTTCGCGCCCGGCGGGGAGGCGGCCGGGCTGGGCGCGCTGCTCGACCGGACGCTGGCCGGCGAGGCGGTCGACGGCCAGGAGGTGCGGCTCGGCGCGGCCGGCGGCGGCGAGGCGCGCGTCCTCTTCAACACCGCGCCGGTGCGCGGCCCCACCGCCGCCATCGACGGCGTGGTGGCCATCGGCCAGGACCTGACGCGGCTGCGCAACCTGGAGGCCGCCGCCGAGCAGGCCGAGAAGATGGCGGGGCTGGGGCGGCTGGCGGCCGGCATCGTCCACGAGCTCAACAACCCGCTGGTGGCCGTCACCATGTACTCGGAGACCCTCTACGAGAAGTGGGCCCTCGCGCCCGGCGCGGCCGCCGACCTGGAGAAGATCAAGGCCATCAAGGACGCCGGCCAGCGCATCCACAAGCTGACGCGCGACCTGACGGCCTACGCCCGCGGCGGCGCCTCCCGGCTGGAGGCGACGGA
Organism: Myxococcales bacterium; assembly: GCA_021779335.1. Lineage (GTDB taxonomy): Bacteria > Myxococcota > Myxococcia > Myxococcales > Anaeromyxobacteraceae > JADKCZ01. Next base: position 5,343 of record JAJYAW010000160.1, read on the forward strand.
CCCGGGGCCGCTCCTCGAGCAGGCGGTGCGGATGTGCAAGCCGGACCTGAAGGAGACCAACGCCCAGGTCGAGCGCGACTTCCGCGAGGTGCCGCAGGTGGTGGCCTCCAAGGCGGCCCTGGTGCAGTGCTTCGTCAACCTCATCAGCAACGCCGCCCAGGCGCTGCCCAGGGAGGGCGGCACCATCCGGCTCGGCCTGGCCGCCGAGGGTGGCCAGGTGGTGGCCACGGTGGCTGACGACGGCGCCGGCATGGCCGCCGAGGCGGCGGCGCGAGCCTTCGAGCCCTTCTTCACGACGCGGCCGGGGCGCGGCATCGGCCTCGGCCTGCCCACGGCGCGCGGCATCGTGGAGCGCCACGGCGGCACCATCGCGCTCACCAGCGAGCCCGGCCGGGGGACCAGCGTGACGGTGCGCCTGCCGGCCAAGCCGCCGCCGTAGGGGCGCGCCGGCCGCCCCGCCCCTCACCCGCCCAGGCTGAGCACCGCGTAGCCCGAGAAGGCCGGCAGGATGGTCGAGACCGAGGAGAGGCTCGGGTTGAGCCGGATCTCCACGTCGCCGCCCTCGGCCGAGCGGAAGCGGGCCTTGCGGTGGCCGCCGGCCAGGTGGAGGCCGACGAAGAGGGTGTGGCCCTGGGCCCGCTCGCCGCCCGGCGCGACGAGGTGGACGTCGACCGCCTCGCCGAGGCGCCAGAGCGTGGCCGAGAGGCGCGCCCGGCCGGTCACGCCCACGGCGCGCCGCCCCTTGCCGAGCAGCGCCGCCAGCGCCTTCTCGAGCAGCGCCTCGTCCACCGGCGCCGCGCCGCGCTCGCGCACCAGCGCCGGGAGCTGCGCCACGGTGCCCGCGCCGGCCCGCACGCCGCCGGCCTTGGCGGCCGGGAGGAAGGGGCCGAGGGCGTGCCCCGCCTCGTCCACCTGCGAGGGCTCGCCGAAGGTGAGGATGCCGGCGCCGGCCTCGAGGCGCCGGGTCAGGGCGCGCGCCTCTTGCGCCGTGAGCCCGGCGGCGTCTGCCAGGACCACGGCCGCCCCGGCCGGCGCGTCGGAGAGGCGCGTCACCACCGGCGCCTGCACGTGGTGGGCGGCCAGCGCCGCCGCGGCCAGCGCCACTGCGTGCCGGTGGCGGCCGCCGCTCCAGAGGTCGGCGTCGGCCGAGTAGAGGAGGGCGCACTCGGCCACCGGCGCGGCGGTGCCGGGGGCGCGCGCCTCCTCGGCGATGCGGCGCACCAGCGCCCGCACCTGGGCCGCCTGCTGGGAGGGCTCGCCGGCCGGCGGCAGGCCGGCCAGCCCGACGCCGAACGGGGCGGCCAGCGAGGCGAGCCTGAGGAGCGTGGCCGGGGTGGCGTCGGCCGGCGGGGCCACCGCGGCGGCGC
>JAJYAW010000161.1 GCA_021779335.1 Myxococcales bacterium
GGCCACCAGCCGGCCCAGCCGCCGGTAGCCGTCCGGGCTGTGCGCCAGCAGCGTGAGCTTGTGGGCGGTGTGGAACTCGACGAGCCGGCCGCGGGTGAGGCCAGCGACGACGAGCGCCTTCCAGCGCTGGTACGCGAAGACCCGCTCGATGAAGCTCTCGCGCAGGAGCGGATCGTGGAGCCGCCCCTCCTCCTCCACCGGCAGGAGCGGCAGCCGCGCCAGGAGGACGCGGGCGAAGGCGCCGACGCCGTCGCGCGACGGGGCGCCGCCCCTCGGTCCGTGGACCCGGACGCGGGCCATGCCGCAGGAGGGGGAGTCCTTCTTGAGGACGTAGCCGGCGAGGTCGAGCCGGGCCAGCGCCGCCACGCGCGCCTCGGCGAAGGCCTGCATCCGCGCCGTCCAGTCCTCGCCCGTCCGCTCGGCCACCAGCGCGGGCGCCGCGGCCCGGCCGGTGAGCCGGATGGCGGGGCGCGGCACCGGCATCCCCACCTCCACCTCGGGGCAGACCGGGACCCACTCCACGAACGGCCCGAGGACGTCGGCGCAGAAGGGATCCCGCTTGTGGCCGCCGTCGTAGCGGACGGCCTGGCCGAGCAGGCAGGAGGAGACGCCGAGGCGGGGCTTCGAGGTGGGCGCCATGACGCTGCAGCATAGCGCGGCCGCGCCGGCGGGGCCGGGGGCCGGCGCCCCTGGAACTGGAAGGGGCGGCGCGGTCGCCCGCGCCGCCCCGATCTTCAACCGAGAGGCGGGCCGGAGCCCGCCTCGGCGGCTACTGCTTGGTGCCGTTCCGCCAGGTGTTGAAGAGCTTCTGGTGATCCGAACCCGCCGTCGGGTGGCAGATCTCGCAGCTCTCGACCTGGGCGCCGGGGACGGCCGCGGAGGCCGGGCCCTGGCCGATGACGCCCATGAGGTACGACGTCACGCTGGTGAGGTCGGCGGCGGTGGTGGAGACCACCGTGGTCCCGTTCACCGTGCCGTGCGCGTAGAACGCCGCCAGGCTGGAGGCGTTGTCCTCGTTGATCATCTGGGCGCGGTGGCAGCCGCCGCAGGCGCGCTCCGCCGGGCCGGTGATCTGGCCGGGGATGGTGTTCGGGATGCTCCGGGTGCCGCCGGCGAAGGCCTTGGAGCCCGAGAGCATGCCCGGCAGCGACTTGGTCTGGTCAGGCACGTCGTACGCGCCAGCGGTGTGGCACGACTCGCAGTTCAGCGGGCCCGCGAAGTTCGGGTAGCTGCCGTCGATCTTGTCGAAGTAGCGGATCGACTGGACCGGGTCCGTGAGGTTGACGTTCTGGATGTCGAACGCCTGCATCGAGTGGATGGCGTGGATGTAGGAGTCGATCGACCGGGACTGCATCTCGAGGTGCGAGCCGGGGGCGCCGACCCAGTGGCAGACGCGGCAGGCCTGCGGGCCCGCGCTGCCGTAGTTCGGGCTGTGGAAGGTGGTGCCGAGCGCGTCGTGGCAGACGTTGCACTTCGCGCCGGAGACGATCCCGACGCCGGGAGGAGCCGGGTTGACCGCGCCGGGCGTCGCGCCGGCGAGGTCGATCGCCACGGTGGCGCCGGTGACCGCGATGGGCGGGTTGTAGGCGGCGTTCGGGGTCCCGGGGGCGGTGTACTCGGTGGTGTTGACGACCTTGGTCTGGTCGAGGCCGATGGCCGGCAGCACGTTCACCTGGACCCGCTTGACGGTCCCGGCGGTGATCATGGACGCCCACATGGTCAGGTCAGCGGTGGCCGTCCACGAGGTGACGCCGGCCGTCGTCGTCGCCGGAGCGAGCGTCAGGCGAGGGCTGTTCGCCGACAGGGTCGGGTTGGAGCGCTGCATGGCGCCGTCGGTGTACTCGAGGAGACTGGTGCCGTCCGGGGCCGGCATGCTGCCGTGGCCGCTGACCAGGAAGTCCTTCGTGTCGTACCCGTAGAGGGAGATGACCACGGTGGGCTTCACCAGCGCGTTGGCGACGGTGCCGGAGATGGTGAACGGGATGGTCAGCAGGTTGGTGGTGCCGTCCCAGGCCGTCGCGCCCACGGCCACCTTGACGGTGTCACCGATGCGGACGCCTTCGGCCGAGTAGATCTGCTTGTTGAAGCCCGCGTGGATCTGGGCGAACGTCTTGCCGCTGCCGCCGGCCTTGTGGCAGCCGTTGCAGAGCGCCGGGTCGACGTCGACTCCGCCGGCGGTGGCCGCGTAGAGGTCCATCGTGTGGAAGGCGGCGACGCCCTTGTTGGCCCAGATGGTGAGGAGCGCCGGCGCGCGGCCGGCCTCGACGCCGCCCGTCGGGCCGGTGACCACGTGGCAGCTCTTGCAGACCGTCGGCTTGAAGTTCGCGTCGGTGAGGATGTTGGCGAGCTTGCCGGCGTGGCAGGTCACGCAGTTCGACATCGACTGCGGGTAGTTGAACTCCAGGGCGTGCGAGTTGTGGGTGTCGTTCATCAGGTTCGCCGTGTAGGCGTACTTCGTCTGCATGGCGGCCGTCATCGGGCTGACGTAGTTGGCCGGGTCATCGGCCTTCATGAACCAGTCGGCGTCGGAGCCGACGCGCTGATCGGTGTGGCAGGCCTTGCAGGCCACGAAGTCGTTCAGGCCGGCGACAGCCGCCTGGCGGTAGCCGTGCTTGGAGTAGGGGGCGCCGTGGCAGGTCTCGCAGCCGGCCACGTTGGCGTTGGAGGTGAAGGGGACCGCGCCGAAGACCTTGGCCGCGCTCGCGACCATGCCGGGCAGCAGGTAGTGGCCGGTCGTCGGCGCCGGCACCGCGGCCGCCGTGGTGACGTAGGCGTAGGCGAAGGCGTTCGGCGAGGTCTCGACGGTCACGGGCGGGTTCGCCTTGATGGCGGTGTACTGCGCGCCGTTGCCGTCGGCGGTGTAGCCCTTGAAGTGGATCGAGCCGAAGCTGAAGGTGTTGGCGGTGGTGAAGGTGCCCGCCGTGGCGTCGTAGTAGCCCGCGTAGAACGTCTTGGTGCCGGCGGTGGCCAGCGTGTCGTCGCAGACCGTGCCCGGGCAGAACAGGGCGGCCGGGCGGACGGTGAAGGTCATGGTGGCGGTGTTGACGCCGGCGACCGGCGCCGTCACGACGCTGTCGATGGAGAGCGTCAGCTTGCCGGTGACGCCGCTGACGCCGTTGGTGCCGTTGGTGCCGTTGGTGCCGTTGGTGCCGTTGGTGCCGTTGGTGCCGGCAGGGCCCGTGGGGCCGGTGGGACCGACCGGGCCGGTCGGCCCGACGCTGCCAGCGGGGCCGCTCGAGCCCGGGGCGCCGGCGGGACCGGTGCTGCCCGAGCAGGCGGTGAGCACGAGCGCGAGCGCCGCTGCGAAGAGCGCGGCCTGCCCGTAACGCGTAGAAGTATGCATCCTGAGATCTCCCCTTGAAGGAACGACGATGGCCTTTCGGCCGCGAGTGAGGCGCTGCTTGCCTTAGCAACGGCCGTGCCTCACCCGTTGGGAAATTCAGCGCGTCCATTTCAGTTCAATTTCGGCGTGTTCTCGGGTGGCGTGTCACCGTGCCTCGAAGCGGCGGGCAAATGGCGCACCCACCCCTGCGCCAGTTGCCCCAACAACCCGGGGCGGGGCTGTGCGCATCAGCGCACCCCGGACAAACGGTCGCAGCCTGTGGGTGCTTCTGGGGGAGCGGGCTCGCGCCAAAGAGAATGGGCGGACCTCGCGGCCCGCCCATCCCCTCGCCAGGCGTGTCGCTCAGGTCGTTACGGCACGGCCGGCGTGTAGACCTTCCCGCCGTTCTGCCAGACGTGGTCGAGCGCGCCGGGGTTGTCGGCGTGGCAGCCGACGCAGGCGATCTCGCCGACGTTCCTGGTGTACTGCGCGTTGCCCGAGCTGTGGCAGACCGAGCACTTCTTGACGCCGCCGCTCTTCGCGCCCACCGGGTACTCGACCTCGGCCCAGGAGATGGCCAGCATGTCGCCCTGCACCGACGCGGAGTGGACGGCGTGCACGCGGTTGGAGAGCGGGTCCGCGTGGTTGCCCGACTGATCGTGGCAGCTGATGCACTCGTCGCTGTCGAACTTCACGCTGTGGCGGGCGTCGTGGAACGGCGCCGTGTGGTCGCCGTGGCACCGGCTGCAGTCGCCCGCGATCTTCGCCTGAGCGGTGGCCGTCCCGATCTGGACCGGGAAGAACGCGTTGGAGTCGGTCACGTAGTTGGTGTCGGACACGTAGCCGTAGTTCTGCGCGTAGAAGCGGACGAAGTAGGTGCCCGTCATTCCGACCGGGATCGGCTGGAGCTTGTACTTGAAGCCCGTGGCGTCGGTCAGGTTGTTGGGGTCCGTGGACGGCAGGAAGAGGACCGTCGCCTGCGTGGCGGTCGGCGTGACCGCCGCGCCGGGGGTCAGGACCGGCTTCGGGGCCGTGCGCGGGCCGTAGACGTAGAGCCGCGCGCCGCTGAGGGCGGTGGTGCTCGTCGTGCCGGCCGCGTGCTTGGCGCTCGTGTAGAACGATGACGGGACGTCGGCGCCGTCGGTGCCGTCGGCGTTGCGGTACTTCAGCGTGGCCGTGACGGTGGGGGTCTCGCCGGCGACGTAGAACGTGCCCGAGGCGGGCGGCGAGATGGAGAGCGCGACGTTGAACTCCGGCGCGTTGGTCATCGTCTGGCCTGCGGCCGGGTGGACCCGGTTGAGGGTGGCGTCGTGGTAGCCGTCGATGGCGTCCGCGCTGTGGCAGGCCGCGCAGGGGGCCGTGCTGGCGAGGTTCGAGATGTGGTTGCACGGATTCGGGTAGACCCAGGCCGGGTCACCGCAGGCCACGTTCGCGGCGCTGTAACCGGGAGAGTCGGTGAACTGGACGAAGGTGTGGCAGCTCGTGCAGGCCAGGGCGGTCGGGTTGTTCTTGTAGTTGTCGGACAGGGTTCCGCCGACATGGCAGACCTTGCAGTCGTTCAGCTGGGCCGGGTAGGTCACCTTGGACCAGTCGTTCTTCGTCGAGATGGCGCCGTGGATCTGGTGGACCATCGTCGGCAGGTCGAAGCCGAGCGCCGCCATGTCGTGCGGCGTGTCGGTGAGCCCCGTCTCGTCGAGGAGCGGGCTGTGGCAGACGACGCAGGCCTCGGTCTTGTTGTAGCCGCCGCCGTGGCCGTGGTCGGCGATCCGCTCCTCGTGGCACCGGTTGCAGGTGGCGGTCGGGACGATGTCGCGGGGGTTGGCGACGGGCGTCGCGACGGCCGCCGGGAGGTAGTCGTACGTGGCGTTCCCGGTGTTCATCCCGGTCTTCGAGACCCGGAAGAAGATCCGCTGGACGTTGGTCGACGCCGGGATGGTGGCCGCCGTCGTGTAGACGTAGTCGCCGGTGGCGGCGTTGGTGGTGTCGAGCGCGCCGAACGGGTACGGCGTCGCGACCCCGCCCACGGTGAACGTCCCGGTGCGCTCGTAGGTCCAGCGCCGCAGGTAGTTGGAGGGCGAAGCCGTGGTGGGGGTGGAGACCTCGGCGATGTAGAGGCGGAGGTCGCCCGTGCCGACGTTGGCGATGAGGCCGGCCGAGTTGGCGGCGTGGAAGCTGATCGCCATGTGACCGGCGCCGTCATCCGCGACGGCGACGTTCGTGAGGACCACGTCCATCTGCGTCCCGGTGGGGAAGGGCAGCGCGTGCGAGATGGCGGTCTGAACGAGCCGGTCGCTCGCGTGGCACACCATGCACGACTCGTTGGTGGCGGTCACCGGGCCCGCGGGGCCGACGGGGCCGGTCGCGCCCGTGGGACCCGTCGCTCCGGCGGGACCGGTCGGCCCCATCGGACCCGTCGGGCCCATGGGACCCGTGGCGCCAGCGGCACCATCCGCGCCGGCCGCGCCGGCAGGACCGGTGCTGCCCGAACAGGCGGTGAGCACGATCGCGAGCGCTGCGACAAGGAGCGCAGCCTGCCCGTAACGCATTGAAGTGTGCATCCTGGAATCTCCCCTTTGAGGAACGACGATGACCTTGCGGTCGTGAGTGAGGCGGTGCTTGCCGTAGCAATGGGCATGCCTCACCCGTAGGAAATTTCGCCGCACCGGTTTCTGCCCAATATCGACGCTTCGTGGAGATCCGCATCGCCGCGCTCTCTCGCTCCGGTGAAATGGCCCACCCTGCGCTGCGCGACATGCCCCAACCTCCTGGAATGGGTCTGTGCGTCGCAGCGCACGCATCGTGCTTTCAACTCTCAGGACGGTCGGACCGACGGTCGCTCCCCGTGCGCGGCCTTGCGCATCCAGCGCCGAATCCGCGCACCCCGCGCGATCTGGCGCGCGCGAACCCGCGCAAGGGGCGCCCGGCGAGCGGCCGTTTCCGATAAGATGGGCTGATGCTTCGCCTCCCCTGGCGCGCGGCCCTCATCGGCGGCGCCTTCCTGCTCCTCGTCGCCCGCTCCCCCGGCCTCCTGGTCCGGAGGGCCTTCTTCCCGGTCATCCTGGTCGTGGCCATCGTCGTCCTGGCCGGCTACCGGCGCCGGCCCAGGCCGCGCCTCTCACCTCGGGTGAAGCCGTGAGCGGCCGTCCCATGGACCGGCTGCTCCGGGCGCTCCGCATCGACGCCCCGCTGCCGCCGCGCGGCCCGGCCCGCTACGCCACGCTGGCGGGCATCGGCGTGGGCGGCCTGGTGGCGGTGCTCGTGGTGGTGTTCTTCGTGGTGGTGGCGCTGGGCGACGCGCC
>JAJYAW010000162.1 GCA_021779335.1 Myxococcales bacterium
ATGGCTGGATGGCCGCCGCCCTGGCCGTCGGCGAGGAGCCGGGCGAGCCGCTGCAGCGCCTCGGCGGCCAGGTCGCTGGCGCGCAGCTCGGAGGCGAGCTCGGCCGCCTCCTCCTTGAGCGGTCCGGTCAGCGCGTTGCCCGTCTTGGCCGCCACCAGCGCCTTGATGAGCTCCTCGAGCGAGCGGGCGTCGTCGGCGTCGGCCTCCACCACGGCGGCCGAGAGGGCCTCGAGCAGGTCGGCGGGTGTCCGTGCGGCCATGCGTGCCCCCTAGAGCGTGACGAACTCGAGCCGGCCGGCGGAGAAGCCGGGGACCTCGATGGAGTAGAGCCGCTTCTCGTCCGAGCCCTCGACCAGGGCCAGCAGGTCGGCGGCGGCGGCGGCGGGCGGGCAGGTCACCGGGCCGAGCCGGAAGGTGCGGCCGCCGCCCGAGACGAAGCGCGACAGGACGTTCATCACCTCCACGAAGTTGTCCTGGAGCGACTCGTCCATCCGCCCGGCGGCGACGCACTCCTTGACCGCCGCCGCCGGCAGCACCGACAGCGCCGCGGCCAGCGAGGCGGCCAGGCCGAGATCGGCCCGCGCCAGCACCTGCAGGACCGGCTCCTCGGTGTGGAAGAGCGCGGTGGCGTGCGGCGCCGGCGGCGGCACCCCGTCCTCCGCCCGCACCACCTTGACCGGCCGCATCAGGAGCGCTCCGAGGAGCTTCTCGAGCTCCGGCGGCTTGGGGAGGGGGACGATGACCATCGACTCAGCCCTCGGCGCCGGGTCGCGGGTGGATGAGCAGCACCGCCGCCGCGACCGCGCCCAGCCGGACCTCGGCGACCCGCACGGCGACCCGGTCGGTGGCCTGCACGGCCCCCTGGATGAAGACCGGCAGCCCCATCTGCAGCGCGCTGGCCCGGTCGCGCACCCGCGCCTTGAAGGCGCCGGCCACGATGTTGATGATCTCGCAGACCGCGTCGGCCATCTCGCCCTCGGGCAGGGGGGCGTCGTCGGGACCCATGCCCATCAGCCCCTTGGCCAGGGCCTGGCAACCCTCGGCGCTGGACGCCAGGCCGATCTGCACGGCGCCGGCCGGGCCCACCAGCCCCAGGTAGGCGCCGTGGAGCTGCGGGGGGGCCTCGTGGCGCCGGTCGACGGTCATGCCCGGCAGGCCCAGCGCCGTGGTGGCGATCTCCTCCACCGAGCCCTCCAGGTCGGCCAGCCAGGCGCCGAGGCCGGCGTCGGGGCTGGTCACGTCATCACCGGGGCGATCACCGCCTTCAGCGAGTCCGGCGTGAAGGGCTTGGTGACCATGAAGAGGGCGCCGGACTGGAAGGCCAGGTCGCGCATGGCGGGGTCGCTCTCCGAGGTGACGAAGCCCATCTTGACCTGGTTGCCCTCGGCCCGGAGCGTCTTCAAGAGCTCGATGCCGCTCATCTCGGGCATGTTCCAGTCGGCCATGACCAGATCGGGGGGGGCCGCCCGGATCAGCTTCAAGGCCTCCGCGCCGTTGGTCGCCTCCACGAAGGCGACCGCGTCGTACCCGGCCTGCCGCACCGCGCGCATCACGATGCTCCGCATCGCCTTGCTGTCGTCCACGACCAGAATCTGCATGGAAATCCCTTCCTCCAGGTCCGGCGCACCGTTCCCGCCCCCACAATGCAGTCGGCGTGCCCTCGCGCGCGGCCGGGGCGGAACGGGATTTCCTCCGCTCGACCAAAGGTGAGCACCACGCCGACCGCGGTGAAGCGGCGCGGTGGGCACCGGGTCAGGGGGCACCGGGGTCATGGCTGACACCCGGGTTGGACCCGTTGGCCTCCGCCGGAAGCAGCGCTCGCAGGCCGCTACATCCTCGACCTGACGGGGGCTTCGGCTGATCCGGTCCCGAGAGCCGGGCTCGACACGCCCCGTCCGGGAGAGGCGTGGCGATTGCACGAGCCGGCCATGGTCATGAGCACACTACCTCCGCCAGCCGTCATGGCCAGCGTGGTCTCGGGCGTCACCGAGACGATGTTGGGCCTGACCTTCTCCGCCGCCCAGGGCGGCCAGCCTTGGAACGAGCTGGTCTGGCGAGCCGCGGTGCTCCCCATTCCTGGGGCCCGGCCCCTCACGGTCGGCCTGTCCTCCGACCAGCCCGGCTGCGTCCAGCTGGCGGCCAAGATGTTCCAGCTGGAGCCCGGCGAGGTGGCCGACGACATGCTGTCCGACGCGCTCTGCGAGCTCGTCAACATGACGGCGGGGCTCCTCAAATCCAACCTGAAGCTCGAGCAGGCCCTCGGGCTCCCCCGGCTCGTCCCCTCCGGCCAGCCCCCGGTCCCCTCGCCGCCGCCGGCCTCCAACGCCGTGGTGCTGCGCGCCGACAAGGTGGGGCTGGTGCTCTGGGTCTTCGAGGGGATCGTCTGAAGCCGTTGGAGGAATCGCCATGCCAGCCATCCTGACCGTCGACGACAGCCGCGCCGTCCGCACCATCGTCGGCAAGCAGGTGAGGGAGCTCGGCTTCGACGTGCTCGAGGCCGAGGACGGCATCCAGGGGCTGCAGGTGCTCTCGGAGTCCAGCGTGGACCTGGTCCTGCTCGACGTGACCATGCCCAACATGGACGGCCCGACGATGCTCCAGAAGATGCGCGAGGGCGGCAACAAGACCCCCGTCATCATGCTCACCTCGGAGTCGAAGCGGACCATCGTCGCCGGGGCCATGAAGCAGGGCATCAACGACTACATCCTCAAGCCCTTCAAGCCGGAGGAGCTGCGCGCCAAGGTGCTCTCGGTGCTGCAGGGCGAGCCGGGGGCCGACTCCATCGGCTCGGACGCCGCGCCGGCCCCCACCGCCGCCGAGACGGCCGCCACCGTGGCCCCCTCCAGCGGCCCGGCGACGACCCCGGCCGGTGGCCGCTTCTGCGACGTGCTGGTGGTGGACGACATGGAGAACGTCCACAAGAAGCTGCGCTCCATGCTCCCGCCCCACGTCTCCTTGAACGCCTACACGAGCGCGGCCCAGGCGCTCGCCGCCTGCCGGGAGAAGGTCTTCAAGGTGGTCCTGATCGACACCGAGATCCCGGACGTCAACAGCACCGTGCTGGCGCAGCAGGTCCGCGTGCTGCAGCCCCACGCCGCCATCCTGGCGCTGTCGCTCCGCACCGCCAACGACGCGGCCGGGGAGGTGAAGGACCAGGGCTTCGACTCGGTGCTCTTCAAGCCCTTCCGGCCCGAGACCATCGACGACTTCATGCAGGCCTACTTCGACAACCAGGACTTCCTCCAGGTGGAGGACAACGTCCTCAAGATGGCCCCCTTCACCGGCAAGGCCGACCGGGTCGACCGGTTCTTCCGCCAGCTCCACGCCGTCTACCGGGAAGCGCTCGAGAAGGTGGCCGCCGCCTGCTACGACGAGGTGGTGCTGGACCTCGGCTCGCCGCCCGGCGAGGCCGACAAGCTGGCCAAGTTCGTCATCGAGGTGGCCGAGCGGTCCAAGGAGTTCGGCATGACGCTCTCCCTGGTGGGCCCCGAGCCGGCCAGGAAGGCGATGGCCGGCTTCACCGAGACCAAGGAGCTGCGCTTCTTCCCGTCGGTCCAGGAGGCGCGTGCCGGCGGGTAGCGGTAAGCTGGGCACCACATGAGCGTCGAAAAGCTGGCCTCGGAGCTCGAGGTCGTCCTCACCAAGCGCATCCAGTCCGACCAGCTCGTCCTCCCGACGATGCCGGCGGTCGCCCTCCAGGTGCAGGCCATCCTGAAGGACCCGGACGCCGGCATGAAGGAGGTGGCCACGGCCCTGGAGAAGGACCCGGTCCTCTCCGCCCGCGCCCTCCGCATGGCCACCAGCGCCGCCTTCGCAGCCGGCGGCAAGAAGGCCACGCTGCAGGAGGCGCTGGCCCGGCTCGGCACCAAGACCATCAAGGGGCTGCTGGTCGAGGCCGCCGCCCAGAAGCTCTTCGTCTCGAAGAACCCCCAGATCAACGAGCAGCTCAAGGTGCTCTGGGAGCACTCGGTGGCGGTCGGCGTCATGGCGCGCGACGTGCTGGCCCTCACCGGCGCGCCCGAGTCGGAGGGCGCCTACCTGGCCGGCCTGCTCCACGACGTGGGCAAGCCGGTGGTGGCCACCATGCTGCTCGAGCTGGAGCGGCAACTCACCGAGGTGTACCAGCGCAACTGGATCGACTCCGGCGAGTGGTTGGAGGTCATCGCCAAGGTGCACCGCCCCGTCGGCGTGGCGCTGGCCGAGCGCTGGCAGCTGCCACCCTCGATCGTGGCCTGCATCAAGGAGTCCCAGGAGTACGACAAGGCCGAGCGGAACAGCTTCGCCAACGCCGTCTGCTTCTCCAACGCCCTGGCCAAGAAGTCTGGCGTCTACGCCGGCCACGTCGACGCCGAGGACAACGACGCCATCATCATGATCGGCCGGTCGGTCATCGGCATCTCCGACGACATCCTCCGCACCCTGACCAAGGGGCTGCGGGAGCGGGTCTCCGGGCTCTACGACTGACGGCGCGGCCGGGGCCGAGCGGCCCTGCGCCGGCGCGGGGAGGAGCCGCGCCCCGTCAGCGGGCTGACGCCGGGGGGCCGCCGCCAGCGGCCTGACGGCTCCAGACCCCCGTCCTTCCAGGTGTTTTCCGTGGCACGCGCCATGCTCAATGGCCGTCCCGGGAGACACCATGGCCGACGAGACCAAAGAGGCTCCGGACGCGAAGCCGGCCGGCGGGGGGGGAGCGAAGATCGTCCCCATCCTCCTGGGCGTGAACATGCTGCTCGTCGTCGGCGTCCTCGCCCTCTTCATGCTGAAGGGCGGCGGCGCGGCGGGAGCGGCGACGCACGGCGAGGCGAAGGCCGAGGGCGGCGCCGAGGCGCCGGCCGAGGGCGGCCCGGACGCCGGCCCTGGGCCCACCACCAAGATGGCCGACTTCGTGGTCCACCTGCGCGACGCCGAGGTGGACCGCTACGCGCGCATCTCCTTCGAGGTCGAGCTGGCCAGCGAGGCCGACAAGGCCAGGTTCGACCGGTTCACGCCGCGCATCCGCGACGGCTTCATCTCCTACCTGTCGGATCGCACGCTCGAGGAGCTGCGCGGCTCGGAGCAGGTCAAGAAGGTGAAGCTGCAGCTCCAGGAGCAGCTCAAGGAGCTCGCCCCGGGCGCCAAGGTGCGCGCGCTCTACATCACCGATCTCGTCATCCAGTGAGGCAGGAGCCATGGCCGCGACGCTGACCCCGGAGGAGATCAAGGCGCTCATGAGCGCCATCCAGGACGGCCGGGTCAACACGGAGACCACCGCCAAGGCGGCCCGCGCCGAGGTGGTCCCCTACGACCTGACCAGCCAGGACCGGATCATCCGCGGCCAGATGCCCACGCTCGACGCCATCAACGAGCAGGTGGCCTCCATGCTCGGCATCGGCCTGGCCGGCCGCACCCGCCTCACCATGCGCGTCACGTCCTCGCCGGCCACCCTCCTCAAGTTCCAGGACCTGGTCCCCCTGCTGGCGCCCCCCGCCTCGGTCTGCGTGCTCGGCCTGGGCGCCTCCTACGGCTTCGCCCTGGCGGTGCTGGAGCCGGGCCTGGCCGAGGCCCTCCTGGCCGCCGCGCTCGGCGACCGCCGCGTCCGCCCGCCGGAGGACGCCGCCGAGAACCGCCGCGAGCTCACCAGCGTGGAGCAGCTGGTGCTGCGCCGGCTCCTCCTCATCCTCACCGACGCCATGGCCCAGGCCTGGGCCCCGGTCATCTCCTTCCAGCCCGAGGTGCTCCGCTTCGAGCTGGACCCGCGCATGGCCTCCATCGCGCCGCCCACCGACGTGGGCATCGTCTCGGGCTTCGAGCTCAAGGGCGGCCTGGAGGGTCGCCTCCAGCTCGTCATCCCCTTCGCCGCCGTCGAGTCGGCCAAGCAGAAGCTCTCCAGCCCGCGCCGCCTCTCGCAGCGCGCCGACGAGCGCTTCGCCGACGCCCTGGCCCGCGAGGTGGAGCAGGTCATGGTCGAGGTCCGGGGCATCTACGGCAAGACCCGCATCCCCTTCGCCCGCATGCTGGACCTGCAGGCCGGCGACGTCCTGCTGCTCGACACCGACGAGGGCAAGCCCCTGCCGGTCATCGTCCAGGGGCGCCACAAGCTCAACGGCACGCCCACCATCTCCGGCGGCAGCATGGCGGTCCAGATCGACGGCCCCCTCGCCCCGCCCTCGCGCACGCCCACCACCCTGGTCCACTAGGAGCACGGCATGGAAGCCAAGACCCCCCAGACGGCCGGCGAGTCCTCGCGCCGCCTCGACATGCTCCTCGACGTCCCGCTCGAGGTGAACGTCGAGCTGGGCCGCACCCGCATGACCATCCAGGACCTGCTGCAGCTGGGGCCCGGCTCGGTCATCGAGCTCGACAAGGTGGCGGGCGAGGCGCTCGACATCCTGGTCAACGGCCGCCTGGTGGCCCGCGGCGAGGCCGTGGTGGTGAACGACAAGTTCGGCATCCGCATCACCGACATCGTCAGCCCGCAGGAGCGCATCCAGCGCCTGCGCTAGCGAGGCCCCGCCATGACCCCCGCCCTCCTCGCCCTCGCCCTCGCCGTCGCCGACCCCATCGGCTTCCCCGCCCCGCCGCTGGCGCCGCCCGGCGCGGCCGCCGCCCCTGCCCAGCCGGCCCAGGCGCCGGTC
>JAJYAW010000163.1 GCA_021779335.1 Myxococcales bacterium
TCGGGGTGAGGACCGGTCCCCGGCAACTATGTGTCAGATCGCCGCGCTCCGGGTAACCGTCCCCACCAGGGTCGGGTCGCTGCGGTGCGTCATGGCGTCGCCCCACCCCACGGCGCTGTCGGGCGATCCCGACGCCAAAGCGCGCAACCCCTTGATCGCTTGGTCCCCATGTGCTGGCAAGCCGGGTGCAGAAGGCGAGGAGCACGGACGGCGACGCCGCCCACCGCTTCCAACCGAGCCGAAGCGCTCACACGGAGAACACCATGCAGACCCAGAGCAAGCTCCCCTCCCTCGTCGGCGCCGGCATCGGGCTGGTCCTCTTCCTCGCCATCGCCCTGCTCCCCTCCGTCCTCTACGGCGGCTACGCCGGCCTGCTCCTCGCCGGCGGCATCGTCGGCACCCCGGTCCAGCCCACCCTCCTCGTCCGCGCCCTCGTCGTCTTCGGCATGGTGCTCGGCGTCGTCGGCATCGCCTCCCTCTTCGCCGTCATGGGGGCGGTGGCCGGTGCCGCGGTCGGCGCGCTGACCGGCGCGGCCAGCCGCAAGCCGGTGGCCCAGGAGAGCCGGTCCTAGGGACGGCCTCCGCCGCCGTCGGCAGATCCAGGGCCCGCTCCTCGGCGACGAGGTGCGGGCCCTTGCCCTGCCGGCGCAGGCGCAGGCGCAGACTTTCCCGCAAGGGGTAACATGCCGCAGGACCTGCGTTTTTATGTCGCGTTGATGCTG
This sequence comes from Myxococcales bacterium, assembly GCA_021779335.1. Classification (GTDB taxonomy): domain Bacteria; phylum Myxococcota; class Myxococcia; order Myxococcales; family Anaeromyxobacteraceae; genus JADKCZ01. The sequence continues at coordinate 723 of JAJYAW010000163.1, forward strand.
GTCAAAGCACCCTGAAATCGACCGGTTAGAATGCGCGCCCTTTAGGGGTGCCCTGGGTACCTCGATTGCACTCCCCCCGGAGCCTATGCGAGCCACGTTCCTAGCGATCGCCTTGTCCTTCGCGACCCCGGCCCTTGCCGCCGAGGCCGCCGCCTCCGCCCCCGCCGCCGCGGCCGTCCCCGCCAACCTCCCCGCCGACGCGACCGACTGCCTCGAGTGCCACAAGCAGGGCGGCGATGGCCCGGCCGTCTCGCACCTCGCCGAGTTCGGCAAGTCGGTCCACGGCCAGGCGGGCGTGGGCTGCACCGACTGCCACCAGGGCTACAGCGCCGGGCCGCATGACGGCGAGGTCAAGCTCTCGCCGGCCGACGAGGCCACCGTGGCGGTGCTCGCCAAGGCCACCTGGGGCGAGGGCAAGGAGGAGGTCAAGCTCACCTCCCCGCGGGCGCTGCTGGCCTGCCGGAACTGCCACGAGCTGGAGGCCGGCGCCTACCTGAAGAGCGTCCACGCGAAGTTCCTGGCGGGCGCCGCCAAGGTGGCCGGCCCGACCTGCCTCTCCTGCCACGGCTCCGCCCACGGCTCGATCCACGGCCTGGCGAAGAAGCTCGAGCCCTACGCCCCCTCGGCCACGGCCCGGGTGGCCGTCCCGGCCGATCGGCGGGAGATGCAGAAGCGCTGCGAGGGGTGCCACGGCAACGAGGAGTACGCCAAGGCCGCCGGCCTCAACCCGGAGGTCAAGGAGACCTACAACGACTCCATCCACGGCCGGCTCGTGCGGATCGGCAACCCGGTGGCGCCCACCTGCGTCTCCTGCCACGCCGCCGACGCCGCGGCCGGCGGCACGCACGACATCCTGGCCAAGACCGACCCGGCCTCCCCGGTCTCGGCGCAGAACCGCAAGACCACCTGCGGCCGCTGCCACCAGGGGGCCACCGACAACTTCGCCAGGCTCATCGCCCACAAGCAGATCCAGGAGACCGGGCACCACATCGTCCCGCACATCACGCACGTCGTCTTCTCCTACCTGACGACGCTCACGCTCCTCTTCTTCGCCTTCCACGTCCTCATCGACTTCATCTACGAGCTGCGCCAGCGGCTGGCGGCCAAGGGCCACGGCCACTCGGCCGACGCGCTGAGGAGCGTGGTCCGCTTCGACCTCCACCAGCGCGCCCAGCACTGGTTCATGCTCTCCGGCGTCATCCTGCTCGGGCTGACCGGCTGGCCGCTCCGCGGCGCCGGCGACGCGCAGGCCGCCGAGTACTCGCGGGCCTTCCTGAGGATCTTCGGCGGGGCCCAGGGCGCGGCGACGTGGCACCGCGTGGGCGCGGTGCTCATCATCATCTCGTCGCTCTACCACCTCTTCTACCTGACGTTCCTGGCCGCCCGGAGGCGGCTGCCCTTCTCGATGGTCCCGGTGCCCAAGGACGCCATCGACATGCGCGACAACATCCTCTTCATGCTGGGCCTGAAGAAGGAGCGCCCCCAGTTCGACCGCTACATGTACCTGGAGAAGTTCGACTACTGGGCGGTGTTCTGGGGCATCGTCATGATGGTCGGCACCGGGTTCGTCTTCTGGTTCCCGGTCTTCTTCGCCAAGTACGCGCCGTCCTGGGTCATCACGGCGGCGCAGATCATCCACGGCGAGGAGGCCACCCTGGCCATCACCTTCCTCTTCGTGGTGCACTTCTACAACGTGCACCTCAAGCCCTCGATCTTCCCGATGAACTGGGCCTGGATCAACGGCCGCATCAGCGTCGAGATGCTCAAGCACGAGCACCCGGTCGAGTACGAGAAGCTGAAGGACAAGATCAAGTAGCGCGGCGCTCCCGCCACCGGGAGGCCGCACCTGGAGGGGTCGCGCGAGCCAGGCGCGGCCCCTCCTCGCGTTCCGGCGCCCCTCCCCCTTTGGCTGGACGCGCGCGCCCCAGGGCGCGGCCGGGCCGGCGGGCTTCGACTTCGCGCCCCTCCGGGCGGTAGGATGAGCGACTCCGCGCATGCGCCTCGGCTCTCGCTCCAGGATCCTGCTCGTCGCCGGCGCCACCCTCCTGATGCTGGGGCTGCTGGCCGGCTTCTTCCGCTTCAAGCGGTTCGTCGACGAGGATCCGCGCCTCTGCGCCACCTGCCACCGCGCCAGCCCGGAGTTCGCCCTCTGGCTGGGCGGCAGCCACCGCGACGTCTCCTGCCAGAAGTGCCACCACTCCACGCCGGAGCAGGGGGTGGCCATGCTGCGCGCCTTCCTGGCCGGCAAGAAGCCGGCGGGGCGCCACGCCGAGGTGGAGGTGGGGGCCTGCGCCGCCTGCCACCTCTCGCACGACCCGCGCTGGAAGCAGATCGGGGAGTCGCGCGGCCACCGGGTGCACGTGGAGCAGCACAAGATCGCCTGCGTGACCTGCCACGCCACCAGCGTCCACGGCTTCGAGCCGGCCAGCGCCAGCTGCGTGAGCTGCCACGGCAAGCACCTGGTGGGCGTCACCGGCATGGAGAAGCTCCACTGCTTCGCCTGCCACGAGTTCCTCACCACCGAGCCGGGCCTGCGCCCGACCCGGCGCGACTGCATGCGCTGCCACTCGGCGCAGGGCATCAACGCCCCCATGAGCGATCACGGCGGCGCCATGGAGATGGCCTGCGCCGCCTGCCACAAGCCGCACGCCCCCCCGGGCCAGGCCCTGCTGCCGTGCACCCGCTGCCACACCGAGATGAAGAAGGGCGGGCTCCACGCGCGCCCCGGCCACGCCCGGTGCCTCGACTGCCACAAGCCGCACACCTGGACGGTGGAGGCGCCCTCCTGCCTGCGCTGCCACCCCGGCGCGCAGGGCCACGCCGCCAGGAAGGGCTGCGCCAGCTGCCACGCCTTCGGCGGCGCGCCGCTGCCGCCCCGGGCGCAGGGGCTGGACTACCCTTGAAGGCGTCGCCGTGAGCCTCCGCCTCAAGCTCTTCATCCTCATCGGCGGGGCGGTCTTCTTCGCCACCTCCGGCGTGACCGCGGTGGCGCTCTGGCGCGAGGTCATCCGCGGGCAGGAGCTGCTGGCGCGCGAGGGCGTGGCGCTGGCCTCCACCGCCGCCGCCGCCTCGGCCCACTGGCTGCACACCGACGGCGTGGAGCCGGGCGGAGAGGAGGCGCTCCCCTCCGTGATGGACCGGCTGCTGCGCTCGGCGCCGCTCGATCGGGCCTGGGTGGTAGACCGGAACGGCAAGGTCCTGGCGTGCGCCAGCAAGACCGGCGAGCCCTGCCCGGACGGGCTGCAGCTCACCGAGTTCCAGGCGGCCGACTGGGCCCTGCAGGCGCTCATGCGGCTCGTCAGGCCGGAGGGGATCGTGGCCAGCGCCCCGGTGCTGCGGGGCGGCGAGGTGGTGGGGGCGGTGCGGGTCGACTTCAACCACGAGGAGGTCATCGGCTCGGCCCGCGACCTGGCCCTGGGGGCCAGCGTCCTCGGCCTCTTCTGGATCGCCATGGGCTTGATGATGGCGGTCATCTTCATCTCGCGGGTGACCCAGCCGCTGGTCCACCTCGTCGAGGCGGCCGGCCACCTCGCCGAGGAGCAGGGCGTCCAGCTCGACGTCCCCGAGGAGCGCGAGACCGCCGACCTGGTGCGCGCCTTCAACCGCATGTCCTCCCGGCTGGAGGAGCGGCGCGCCGAGAACCAGCGGCTCATCGCCGAGCTGGAGGAGCGGGTGGAGCAGAAGACCCGGGAGGTGCTCAAGGCCGACCGGCTGGCCACCCTGGGCGGCATCGCGGCCGGCTTCGCCCACGAGATCGGCAACTCGCTCAACGTCATCCGCGGCTACGCGGCGGTGGCGGAGCGGGAGCTGCCCGCCGACCACGCCAACCGCCCCGACGTCGCCGCCATCCGGCGGGAGACCCAGCGCGCCGCCGAGCTCATCGAGCGCTTCCTGGTCTTCGCCCGCGCCCGCGCCAGCCACGCCTTCGCCCAGCCGGTCGAGGCGGTGCTCCGCGAGGCGGTCGAGGTGGTGGGGCCGGCGGCCGTGCAGGCCCGGGTGGAGCGGGTGGTGGAGGTGGAGCCCCACCTGCCGCTGGTGGTCATCGACGCCGGGCTGCTGCGCCAGGCCTTCCTCAACCTGTGCGTCAACGCCGTGCAGGCCATGGCGGCCGGCGGCGGCGGGACGCTGCGCGCCAGCCTGCGGCGCGAGGGATCGCAGGTGGTGGCGGAGATCCGCGACACCGGGCCGGGGCTGGCGCCGGAGACGGCCCGCCGCGTCTTCGAGCCCTTCTTCACCACCAAGGCCGAGGGGACCGGGCTCGGGCTGGCCATCGTGCGGCAGGCCGCCGAGGCCCACGGCGGCAGCGTCGAGGTGGTGAGCGCGCCCGGGCAGGGGGCCGCCTTCCGGCTCCGGCTGCCCATGGCCGTCCTGGAGGCGCCGCAGACCGGCGCCGTGGAGGGGAGCGAGTGAGCAAGCCGACCCTGATGGTGATCGACGACCTCGACTCGGCCCGCTCGATGATGAAGCGGACCCTGGCGCGCAGCTACGAGGTCTACGACTTCGCGGCCGTGGCCGACGCGCTGCCGGCGCTGGAGCGGGCCGACTTCGACGCCGTCATCACCGACCTGCGCATGCCCGGCCTCGACGGCCTGGAGGGGCTGCGCCGCTTCAAGGCCAGGGTGCCGGGCATCCCGGTCATCCTGGTGACCGCCTTCGCCACCGTGGAGACGGCGGTCGAGGCCATGAAGGCGGGCGCCTTCGACTACCTGAAGAAGCCCTTCGAGCCGGAGGAGCTGGAGATCGTGGTCGGGCGCGCCGTGGAGCACGCCCGGCTGGTGAAGGAGAACCAGCGGCTCCGCGCCGAGCTGAAGGGCGGCGGCGGCGCCCACGGCATCGTCGGACGGTCGCAGGCCATGAAGGACGTGACCTCCATCCTGGCGCGCATCGCCCCCTCCGACGTGCCCATCCTCATCGAGGGGGAGAGCGGCACCGGCAAGGACCTGCTGGCGCGCGCCGCCCACGCCATGAGCGGCCGCGCCGCCGGCCCGTACGTGGCGCTCAACATGAGCGCCATCCCGGAGAACCTGGCCGAGGCCGAGCTCTTCGGCCACGAGAAGGGGGCCTTCACCGGCGCCGAGCAGGCCCGCGAGGGCTTCTTCGCCGCCGCCGAGGGGGGCACGCTCTTCCTGGACGAGCTCGGCCTGCTGCCGCCGGCCCTGCAGCCCAAGCTGCTGCGCGTGCTGCAGGACGGCGAGTACATGCCGGTGGGCAGCCGCAAGGCGAGGAAGGCCAGCGTCCGCGTCATCGGCGCCACCAACGAGGACCTGGCGGGGCTGGTGAAGGCGGGCAAGTTCCGCGAGGACCTCTGGTTCCGGCTGCGGGTCGTGCCGGTGCGGCTGCCGCCCCTGCGCGAGCGGCGCGAGGACATCCCGGCCCTGGTCGAGCACTTCGTGCAGAAGCACGCGCTCCGGCTGGGGCGGCCGCCGCTCCAGCCCGACGCCGCGGCCATGCGGGCCCTGCTCGATCACGCCTGGCCGGGCAACATCCGCGAGCTGGAGCACGCCGTGGAGCGCGGCCTGCTGCTGGCGCAGGGGGACGCCATCACGCTGGCCGACCTGCCGCCGGAGCTCACGCCGGCCCCGACCGTCGACGGGAGCGACGACGGCGGCCGCTACCGCAAGGCGCGCGACGCCTGGGAGCGGCGCTGGTTCGAGGACCTGCTGCGCGAGGCGGGCGGCAGCGTGACCGACGCCGCCCGCGCCGCCGGGCTGCACCGCTCCACCCTCTACGAGAAGCTGACGCGCTACGGGCTGGTGGAGAAGGATGCCAGGTAGGCCGGCGGCGGCGCGCCCGGGCCGGCCCGGGGCCTCCCCCCGCCCGCGGCTCCGCCGCGCCAGCCTGGCCGACGCCCCGGCCATGGCCAGGGTCATGCG
>JAJYAW010000164.1 GCA_021779335.1 Myxococcales bacterium
CCGCATGACCGCGGCGATCGAGAGCATCGGCCGCGGCATCGTCACCGCGGAAGCGGCGCCGTTCCGGCTCGATCTGGAATGACGGGGTGAATGCTACTCCTGCAACGACGGCCGCAGCATCGGACGACGGCGCGGAGAAGGTGACGCGCGCGGCAGCCGCCCGCGCTTCAACGCCCAGCAAGTCGAGCGGTTCGAGCAGGTCAAGCGGCCCGGGCAAGGGAGGAGGGTCGGGCAAGGTGACCGGCGCGACCGCCAAGGGCGCCGCGGCGGGCCTATCACCTCACCCCCGGCCCGGACGGGCTCGACTGCAACCTGCGCATCGGGCCGCACGATCGGCTGGCCCAGGACGCCGACCTCGTCATCCAGGCCGGCGCCGCGGTGGCCGACGCCATCGCGCTGCGCGGCAGCGTCGTGGTCCGGCGCGGCGCCCGCGTGGAGAAGGCGGTCGCCGCCGGCGGCTCCGTGGTGGTGGAGGACGGCGGGGTGGTGGAGAAGGAGGCGGTCGCGCTCTCCGGCGACGTGCGGGTCGAGCCGGGCGCCCGGGTGGGCGGCGAGGCGGTCAGCCTGGGGGGCCAGGTCCACGTCATGAGGGGCGGGCAGGTGGCCGGGAACGTGACCAGCATCTCGCTCCAGCTCTTCGGCACCAGCCTGGCGCAGCGGCTCCTCGACGGCCTGCTCCACGAGGGGAAGTGCCGGGTCGAGGTGGATGGCGCGACCCGGTAGGCGGCCCGGGCCGGCGCGGCTAGACTCCCGCTCATGCCCCGCACCCCGGCACACCCGGTCGATCCCCTCTTCCTCCGCCGCTGGTCCCCGCGCGCCATGTCCGGCGACCCGCTCACCCGGGCGGCGCTCCTCCCGCTCCTGGAGGCGGCCCGCTGGGCGCCTTCCGGCGGCAACGGCCAGCCCTGGCGGTTCACCTACGCCCTGCGCGGCACGCCGGCCTTCGACGCCTTCCTGGGCGCGCTGGTCCCGGGCAACCGGGCGTGGGCCCACGCCGCCGGAGCGCTGGTGGTGCTGGCCGCCCGCACGGTGCGGGACGACGGCAAGCCGGCCGCCTCGGCCCCCTTCGACTGCGGCGCGGCCTGGATGGCCTTCGCGCTCCAGGGCACGCTGTCCGGCCTGGTGGTCCACGCCATGGGCGGCTTCGAGAAGGAGGCGGCCCGCGCGGCCGCGGCGCTGCCCGCCGGCCTCGAGCCGCAGGTCGTCATCGCGGTGGGCCACCCCGGGGACGCCGGGGCGCTGCCTGAGAAGCTGCGGGACCGCGAGGTGCCCAGCGACCGGCTGCCGTTCGGAGAGGTGGCCGCCGAGGCGCGCTGAGAGCCCGCTCAGCGCACGCCGACCTGGTCCAGCACCCGCCGGATGACGGCCTTGAGCTCCGCCAGCGTGGCCGGCTTCTCCAGGAAGGCGTCGTAGCCGAGCCCCGTCCCGAGGAGTGCCTTGTCCAGGTCCTCCCTGGAGGAGGCCGAGTAGATGAGCAGGCCCGGGCGGTGCGCGGGCCGCTTGCCCAGCCCCTCGATGACCTGCCCGCCCGTCAGGTGGGGCATGCGGACGTCGAGCACCACGAGGTCGGGGTCGCGCTGCCGGACCACGCCGACCGCGTCGCGCGCGTCGGTGACCACCTCGACCTCGTCGAACCCCTCGAGGTTGAGGATCGAGGAGATGGCGCGGGCCACCACCTCCATGTCCTCCACGACCACCGCCCGCTTCGACATGCGCCGCCCCCCTGGGCCGCTCCTGCCGCCCGGCCTGCGCGCCGATGCTAGCGCGCCGCGGCGCCCCGAGGCCACCTCGCTCGGCGGCCCTTCTCCAGGCCGCAGCCAGGTGGCTGGCGGCCCGGCCGAGACGTCGGCGTCCCCCCCCCCCCGTCCGCACCTCCCCCGGGAGCCCGGCTCCGGTTAGGCTCTCCCGGTGCTCCCCTCCCCGCCGCCCACCCCGCTCCCGGCGCTCGACGCCGCGGTGACCCGGGTCAAGGAGGCCGCCCATGGCTGGGCGAAGGCCTCCCTGCAGGAGCGCATCGGCCTGGCCCGCGCCATGGCGGAGGGCACCGCCCGCACCGCCGAGCGGGCCGCCCGGCTCGCCTGCCAGGCCAAGGGGATCCCCTGGGAGGCGCCGGCGGCCGGCGAGGAGTGGCTGAGCGGCCCGTGGGTCACGCTGCGGCTGCTCCGGCTCACCGTGGAGGCGCTCACGCTGCTGGCCCGCAACGGCAACACGCCCGTCGGGCCGCTCGGCGAGACGGCCGACGGCCGGCTCTCGGTGCGGGTCTTCCCGAACGACCTGATGGACCGGGCGCTCTTCACCGGCGTGACCGGCGAGGTCCACCTGGAGCGCGGCGTGGACGAGGCGGCGCTGCACGAGCGCCGCGCCCGCTTCCACAAGGCGCCGGACCACGACGGCCGGACCTGCCTCGTGCTCGGCGCCGGCAACATCAACGCCATCCCGCCCACCGACGTCATCGGGAAGCTCTTCGTCGAGGGCAAGACCTGCGTCCTCAAGATGAACCCGGTCAACGGCTACCTGGGCCCGGTCCTCGAGGAGGCCTTCGCCGAGGCCATCTCGCGCGGCCTCGTGGCGGTGGTCTACGGCGGCGGCGCCGAGGGGACCCACCTGTGCCGGCACCCCGGCGTCGACGAGATCCACATCACCGGCTCGGACCGGACCCACGACCTCATCGTCTGGGGACCGCCGGGGCCAGAGCGGGAGGCCCGCAAGGCGCGCGGCGAGCCGCTGCTGGGGAAGGAGATCACCTCCGAGCTCGGCTGCGTCTCGCCGGTGCTGGTGGTGCCGGGCCCGTGGGACGAGCGGCGGCTCGCCTTCCAGGCCGAGAGCGTGGCCGGCATGGTGACCCACAACGCCTCCTTCAACTGCAACGCGGCCAAGCTCCTGGTGACGCCGCGCGGCTGGCGCCAGCGGGCGCGGTTCCTCGACCTCGTCATGGCGGCCATGGCCCGGGCGCCGGCGCGGCTCGCCTGGTATCCGGGCGCCGCCGACCGCCACCGCGCGCTCACCGCGGGGCGGGCCGGCCTGCGCACGGCCGGCGCCGGCGAGGGCGCCCTCCCCTGGACGCTCGTCCCCGGGCTCGATCCCGCCGCCAGGGACCCCGCCTACACCACCGAGCCCTTCTGCTCCATCCTCTCCGAGACCTCGGTCGGCAGCGAGGACCCGGTGGAGTTCCTGGCCGAGGCCACCCGCTTCGCCAACGAGCGGCTCTGGGGCACCCTCTCGGCCGGCCTGGTGGTCCACCCGGCCACGGCGGCGGATCCGGCCACCGGCGCCGCGGTGGAGCAGGCCGTCGCGGCGCTCCGCTACGGCTGCGTGGCGGTCAACACCTGGGCCGGCTACGGCTTCGCCTTCGGCACCACGCCCTGGGGCGCCTGGCCGGGCGCCACCCTGGCGGACATCCAGAGCGGCCGCGGCTTCGTGCACAACAGCCTCATGCTGGACGGGGTCGAGAAGTGCGTGGTGCGCCACCCCGCCACCACCTTCCCCAAGCCGCCCTTCTTCCCATCGCACCGGACGGCCCACCGGCTCGGGCGGGCGCTCACCCGGCTCGAGTCGGGGGCCGGCTGGGCGGGCCTGCCGGGCGTGGTGGCCGCGGCGGTGCGAGGCTAGGATTCGGCGTCGGGGAGGTCGACAGCGCGGACGCACCGTGCTGTCATCCAGCCTCACCTCCCGGGGGGGAGCCCACGGTGCGCGGATACCTCATCTCCTGGCTGAAGAAGCACTCCGACGGGCAACGCCTGGAGGCGTTCGTGCAGGCGCGGCCCGAGGAGTGGCTGGTCTGGGAGGCCGGCCCCTGGCGCCCCACCTACCAGAACAAGGACACCCTGGCCCACGACGGCGAGCGCGGCAGCCCGCCCCACGGCGCCGGCGAGTCCCTCGCCATCGCCCTCGAGCCGAACCCCAGGAAGCCCTACCTGTCCCTGGGGCGCGGCCCCGACAACGACATCGTCATCGACGACGCCACGCTGTCGCGGCTGCACCTGCTCTTCACCAGGGAGGCGGCCGGCTGGACCGTGCGCGACGCCGGCTCCACCAACGGCACCACGGTGGAGGGCGCCCGGCTCGGGCCCGACCCGGTGGCCCTCCAGCCGGGGCTCCGGATGGTGGCCGGCTCGGTCCGGCTCACCTTCTACGACTCAGGAGGGCTCTACCTGCGGCTCCGGGGGGCGCGTTAGAACACCCGCTTGCAGGGCTGGAGGCCCGCGTCCATGCTCAAGAAGATCCTCGCCGCCCTCGGGCTGCTGGTGGTGGCGCTCGTGGCGGTGGTGGCGACCCGCCCCGCCAGGTACCGGGTGGAGCGCAGCCTGGTCATCCGGGAGTCGCCCGCGATCCTCTTCAGGACGGTGGCCGACTTCCACACGTGGGACGCCTGGAGCCCTTGGGCCAGCCTCGACCCGGCCCGGAAGACCACCTTCGCGGGCGAGCCGCTCGAGGTCGGCTCGACCTACGCCTGGGCCGGCGACGATCGGGTGGGCGAGGGGCGCCTGACGTTGACCGAGGTCCACGCGCCGAGCCAGCTGAAGATGAAGCTGGAGCTCTTCAGGCCCTGGCGGTCCACCAGCGAGGCGGTCTTCGACTTCTACACCGAGACCCGCGGCACGCGGGTGGTCTGGATCCTGCGGGGACGGCTCGACTTCCGGGGCAAGGCGATGTCGCTCTTCAAGGACATGGACCGGCTCGTCGGCCCCGACTTCGACCGCGGCCTGGCCAACCTGAGGACCGTCGCCGAGGAGGCCACCGTGCCGCGCTGAGGCGCCGCCGGTCCCGAGGGCGGCCGCGGCCCGGCGCCCTCAGCGGCGGAGCGCCTCGCGCAGCGCCAGCCGCGAGGCCCGCCGCACCCCCGCCTCCCGCTCGCGGAGCCGCTCCTCCTCGGAGGAGACCAGCAGCGGCGGCAGCGGCACGGGCCGGCCGTCGGTCCCCAGCGCCACGAAGGTGAGGAAGGCGGTGCAGCAGCGCCGCCGCTCGCCCGTGCCCGGCTCCTCGGTGTCCACCACCACCCCCACCTCCATGGAGCTGTGGAAGACCGCGTTGACCTGGGCCCGCAGGATGGCGATCTGGCCGATGCGGACCGGCGAGAGGAAGTCGAGCCGGTCCACCGAGGCGGTCACCACCGGCAGGCGGGCGTGGCGCATGGCGGCCATCCCGGCGCAGAGGTCAGTCCACTGCATGACGGTGCCGCCGAAGGCGGTGCCGACCGTGTTGGCGTGGCCGGGCATGACGAGCTGGGTCATCTCGACGCGGGAGGCGGCGGCGGGGACGGAGGTCATGGCCCCGTAGTATCCTCCCGGACCCTCCCAGGAGCACGCATGCCGCTCGACGTCCGCCTCATCGACTTCGCCCGCGACCCGCTGGCCAAGCTCTACGGCGCCTACCGCACCTGCTACACGCCCAAGACGCCCGGCGAGGTGTGGGACGAGATCGGCGACGGCCGCATCCCGCCCGAGCAGATCCGCCAGTTCATCGCCGAGCGGCTCAAGACCGGCCACGCCTCGCCGCTCGAGCAGGTGGTCTTCTGGTTCGGCATCAGCGGCGTCTCGCGCGCCCTCTCCCACCAGTTCGTGCGCCACCGCGTCGGCATCAGCTTCGAGCAGCAGTCGCAGCGCTACGTGAAGTACAAGGAGGAGCGGCTCGACTACGTCATGCCGAAGACCTGGGAGCGGCAGGGCCTGGCGGCCGAGTACGACGCGCTGATGCGGGAGATCACTCGCGTCTACGAGGAGGCCCTGCAGAAGGGCATCCCCGCCGAGGACGCCCGCTTCGTGCTCCCCAACGCCACGCCCACCAACTTCCAGGTGATGGTCAACTTCACCGAGCTGCTCCACGTGGCCGACCTCAGGCTCTGCTGGCGCGCCCAGTGGGAGATCCGCCACATGGTGGCGCTCATGCGGCGTGAGGTGCTGAAGGCGGTGCCGGAGCTCGGCGGCTACCTCCAGCCCAAGTGCGGCGACAAGCGGATGGGCTACTGCGACGAGCCGCTGAGCGAGTGGGAGCGCTGCCCCATCGGCAAGGTCCGGCCGCACAAGGAGCTGCTCCTGCAGGTCTACCAGCAGCACCGGGCCGGCCAGGTGGTGCCGCTCTCCGAGCAGCACCTGCGCACGGTGGAGGACGCCGGGAACGAGGGGTAGCCCCCCCCCCCCGGAGGCCGTGCCGTCCCGGGGTCACGGGGGGACCCCGGCGGGCCCGGTGACGACAATGGCTTTGCCTTCCTGATCAATTTTGCTATGGATCGGCTCGTTCCTCCCGCTGCCGGCGACCTCGGGTCGCGTCACGGAGCGGAGGGACCCCCGGTCGGCCAAGCATCACGCGCACCACCGGACGCAGCCCACTGAGGCTGCGCGGCTGCGACGGGCCACCACCCCAGGAAGGCAGTAGGACGCACGACGGGCGACCCGCCCGGACGCGCGCAGCAAACACAGCATGAGCGAGAACACCGAGTCCCCGTCGCAGGGCCAGAACGCGCCCCCTCCCTCCACGCCAGCGCCCACGCCGGCGCCGGCCGCCGCCGCCGAGCCGGGCAACGCCGACCCGGGCGCCGCAGGCCCACCGGGCCAGCCGG
>JAJYAW010000165.1 GCA_021779335.1 Myxococcales bacterium
GGGCGGGGTCGACGGGCTCGGGCTGGCGGCGCTGGCGGCGCTGGGGCTGCTGCGGAAGCGGCGCCGTGGCTGACGTCGGCGCCGGCCCCGCGCACCGCCCGCGCCGCGAGGCAGGGGCTCAGAGCGCCGCGGCCACGAAGCGCCAGAGCTCCTCGAACTGGCGCTGGCCGAAGTCGGCGCCCGACTTGAAGAGCGTGGTGTTTCCGCGCGACTCGTAGTGGCCGACGACGTCGAGGTGGTCGGCGAGGACGATCCGGGCCGCGCGGCCCGTCAGCGTCTGGGACGAGACCGGCACGATGCCGTCGTTGGCGCGCGGGGCCTCTCCCACCAGGCCACGCGCGGTCCCGGGCTCGCCGGCGGCGATCCAGGGCCCCGCGGGGAAGGTCCGCGGCCGGAAGTCGGCGCGCGCCGCGCCGGCGTGGCAGAGGGCGTACACGGCGCGGCGGTCGAGGGCGCGCAGGCTGCTCAGGCCAGTCAGGCCGCTCAGCCTGAGCGAGGGCCTCGGGCCGGCGGTCACGATCTCCACCAGCCGCGACCCGCGGTGCCCGACGCGCGCGTTGAGCGCCGCCATCCGCCTGGGCGAGAGGTCGCGCAGCATCCGGCTGTCGGACATGACCATGCCGCGGAAGCGCTCGATCTGGCGCGCCGTCTCCTCGTCCATGCCGGCCAGGAGATCGATGACCGGCCCATTCACGCCGGGGCGCGGCCGGACGGCCTGGAAGAGCGTGTAGGCCAGGCCGATGCCGGGCACGCCGAGCCGCCGGCTCAACCGCCCCGCGTTGGCCAGGATGGTCGCCACCGACATCCCATCCAGGACCAGGCGGGGCAGGCCGCTCATGAAGGTCCTCGCGATGGGCGTGCCGTGCTGGGGCGCCGAGAGCGTCACCACCGTGCCGAGGTGGCGCAGGAGGCGCGCTCGCAGCGCGCGGTCCTCCCCGTTGAAGTGGTAGCGGGGGTTGGCGAGCAGGCGCGCGTCGACGCCGCCGGTCGAGTGGCCGATGAGGTGGACGCGCGGCCCCGCGCCCCTGGCCTCGCCGCGCAGGAAGGCGCCGCCGAGGCGCAGCAGGATCGCGTCCTGCAGGGAGCGCACCCGCGACTCGAGCGAGCCCATGGGGGGCGGCTCGGTCACGTGGATGCGGCCGGCCAGCTCGGGCCGGGCGGCCGTCAGCGCCTTGATGACGTGGTCGAAGTAGGTGATGTGCGGCCGCCCCTCGCGCCCGAAGGAGCCGAAGCCAAAGAAGCCCGGGATGAGGAGTACCTGGTCTGCGGCCCGCACCGATGGAGCATGGCGCCGCTGGCCGAGGACCACAAGGGTCGCCTGGGGCCACCAGGTTCCAGTTCGGGTACCCTGGCCCGGCCACATGGGAGCCACCCACATGAAGCCATCCGCCTCGTCGCTGCGCCTCCTCCTCGTCGGCCACTTGCTGCTCCTCGCCCTCCCGCGCGCGGCCCTGGCCGAGGCGCACGCCTGCACGCTGCTCCAGCCGGCCGACGTGACGCCGCTCTTCGCCAGGCCGGTGGTCGGCAAGGCCAACGGCGGCGCCTGCGCCTGGAGCGTCGAGGGCAGCCCCAGGAAGCTGATCATCGCCCGCATGAAGGGGACCGGGGCCAGCGCCGAGATGGCCTACGCCGGCGCCCGCAAGAACGTGGGCATGGATCCCACCGCCAAGGTCACCGACGAGCAGGGGATCGGCGACAAGGCCTTCTCGGTCCAGACCTCGTACGGCGTCTCGCTCATCGCCTCCAAGGGCGGGCGGCTGCTCAACATGATGTTCATGGCCAACGCGCCCGGCACCGAGAAGGACGTGGCGGCGATGCGCCAGGTGGCCAGGAAGGCCGTCGCGGCGCTCTGAGCCGGCGACCGCGCTGGCTCCCAGGCGCGCCCAGGTGGCGCGGCGCCCTGCCGCGCCAGGGTGGGGAGCCCCGGGTGCGGCGGCCGGACGCCTTGGCGTGGCCGGCCCGGCCCACGTATCATCGCGCCCGCGAGCTCCACGAGCCGCGGCGTCCTGGCCCACGCGTCGGGCGCGCCGAGCGGGGGACGAATGGCGCATCAGGACGATGGCTCGGGCTTCAGCCGGCGCACCTTCATCGGCTCCATCGGCGTCGGGGCCGCCGGCCTGCTCGCGCCGCTGGGCGCCGGCGCCGCGGCCCAGGCGGCGCGCGAGGTCGCGGCCGGCGCGACGGTCGCGGTCACGCTGCAGATCAACGGCCAGGCCCACCGGCTCGAGGTGGAGCCGCGCTGGTCCCTGCTGCACGTGCTGCGCGAGGTGCTCGGCCTGACCGGGACCAAGCCGGGCTGCGAGCGGGGCGAGTGCGGCGCCTGCACCGTGCTCATCGACGGCGCCACCCGCAACGCCTGCCTGACCCTGGCCGTGGAGGTGGAGGGGCGGGAGATCAGGACCATCGAGGGCGTGGCGCGGCCGGACCAGCCGTCCGCGGTCGCCCAGGCCTTCGTGGACGAGGACGCCTTCCAGTGCGGCTACTGCACCCCGGGCCAGGTCATGGCGGCGGAGGGGCTGCTGGCGCGCTCGCCGCACCCCTCGCCGGAGGAGATCAGGGCGGGCATGAGCGGCAACCTGTGCCGCTGCGGCGCCTACCCCCACATCCTCAAGGCCGTCGAGCGCGCCTCGGCCAGCCGGCGCGGGGGGCGCCCGTGAGCGGCGAGGCCAGCGCGGGCGCCGGCCCCGGCGCGCCGGAGCCCTGGGGCGAGACCAGGGTGGTCGGGAAGCCGCTCCCCCGCATCGACGCCTGGGAGCGGGTCACCGGCGCCGCCGTCTTCACCCGCGACCTCACCCTCCCGGACATGCTCCACGCGGCGGTGCTGCGCTGTCCGCACGCCCACGCCCGCGTGAGGCGGGTCGACCTCGCGGTCGCGGCGCGCCGGCCCGGCGTCCGCGCCGTGCTCGGCCCGGACGGCCCGGGCGCGGCGATCCCCTGGTACCCGGACCGCGAGGGCAAGCCCACCAGCCGGCTGCTCGACCCCGACTGCCGCTACCAGGGCGAGGAGGTCGCGGCGGTGGCGGCCGAGACGCTGGCCCAGGCGCAGGAGGCGCTGGCCGCCGTCGCCGTCGAGTACGAGGTGCTGCCGGCGGTCACCGACATGGAGCGGGCCCTCGACGCCGGGGCGCCCGCCGTCCACGCGCGGGGCAACCGGCAGGGGGAGCGGTTCGGCTACTCCCGCGGCGACCTGGAGCAGGGGCTCGCCCAGGCCGACGCGGTGGTCGAGCTCACCACGCGATCCGCCTGCTCGGTGCACACGCCCATGGAGGTCCACTGCTCGGTGGCCCACTGGGAGGGGCACCAGCTCACCGTCTGGGACAGCACCCAGGGCGTGTTCGCCGTGCGCGCCGAGCTGGCCGCCGCCCTCGGGCTGCCGCTCTCGTCCGTGCGCGTCGTCTCCCACTTCGTGGGCGGCGGCTTCGGGGGCAAGCTGCAGCTCTCCAAGCACACCGTCCTGGCCGCGCTGCTGGCCCGCGCCGCCGGGCGGCCGGTCAAGCTGGCCCTCTCCCGCGAGGAGACGCTGCGCTGCGTCGGCAACCGCCCGCCCAACCGGCTCACCGTCCGGGCCGGGGCGCGGCGGGACGGGACGCTCACCGCGCTCGGGCTCGAGGCCCTGGGGACGGGCGGCGCCTACCCGGCCTCGGCGACCTCGGGGCTGCTGGTGGGCGATCTCTACCGCTGCGCCAACGTCCGGACCGCGCACGACAACGTCCACGTCAACGCCGGCCCCGGGCGGGCCTTCCGGGCCCCGGGCGTCCCGCCCGCCGCGTTCGCCCTCGAGCAGGCCATGGACGCGCTGGCGGAGAAGCTCGGGCTGGATCCGCTGGAGCTCCGGCTGGCCAACCTCCCGACCGGCAGCCAGACCCGCGGCCTCCCCTTCACGAGCACCGGCCTGGAGCGCTGCCTCCGCGAGGGGGCGCGCGCCTTCGGCTGGCGGGAGGCCCGCGCCAGGGCCAGGGACGCCGGCCCGTTGCGCCGCGGCGTCGGCCTGGCGGCCGGCATGTGGGGCTACGAGGGGGACCCGCGCGCCACCGCGCTCGTCACGCTCCTCGCCGACGGCAGCGCCACGCTCAACACCGGAGCGGTCGACATCGGCACCGGCACCCGCACCGTGCTGGCCCAGGTGGTGGCGGAGGAGCTGGGCGTCCCGCTCGAGCGGATCGCGGTGGAGAACGCCGACACCGGCACCACCCAGTTCTCCCCGCCGAGCGGCGGCAGCCAGACGGTGCTCGTGAACGCCCCGGCGGTCCGGGCGGCGGCGCTCGAGGTGCGGCGCAAGTTGCTCGGGATCGCCGCCGGGGAGCTGCACGCCGCCCCGGGCTCGCTCCGGCTGGAGGGCGGGGCGGTGGTCACCGCCGCGGGGCGCCGGGTGCTCCTGAAGGACCTGGCCGGCCTCGCCGAGCGGGTCTCCCTCGTCGGCGTCGGGGAGCGGGCGCCCCACCCGCCGGGCAAGCTGGCGCTGCCCTTCGCCGCCCACTTCGCCGAGGTGGAGGTGGACGTCCGCACCGGCCAGGTCCGGCTGCTGCGGCTGCTGGCCGTCCAGGACAGCGGGCGGGTCATGAACGCGCTCACCTTCGAGAACCAGGTGCACGGCGGCGTCGTCATGGGGCTGGGCTTCGGATTGACGGAGGAGCGGGTCCTCGACCACGCCACCGGGGCGCTCCTGAGCCGCGGCTGGCACGACTACCAGCTCCCCACCGCCCTCGACGCGCCCGCCAGCATCGACTGGCTGCCGGTGGACCCGCACGACCGGGAGTGCAACTCGGTCGGGGCCAAGGGGCTCGGCGAGCCGGCCCACATCCCCACCGCCGCCGCCGTGGCCAACGCCATCCACCACGCCACCGGGGTGCGCCCGCTGGAGGCGCCCATGACGCCGCCCCGGCTGGTGGCCCTCCTCGCCCGGGCCAGGAGCTGAGCCATGCTGCCCGCCTTCGCCTACGCCCGCCCCGGCTCGCTGCGCGAGGCCCTGGACCTCCTGAAGGACGCCGCCAGCGCGCCGCTGGCCGGCGGCACCGATCTCCAGGGGTGCATGGAGGACGGCGTGGCCCGCCCCGCCCGGCTCGTCTCCCTGGCGGCCGTCCCCGAGCTGCGCGGCCTCGAGGTGCGCCCCGACGGGAGCCTGCGCATCGGCGCCGCGACGCCCCTCGCCGAGCTCGCCGCCCACCCGGCGGTGCGGCAGCGCCACGCGGCGCTGGCCCGGGCCGCCGCGTCGGTGGGGAGCCCGCAGCTCCGCAACCAGGGGACGCTGGGCGGCAACCTGCTCCAGCGCCCCCGCTGCTGGTACTTCCGCGGCGACTTCCCGTGCGCCCGCAAGGGCGGGGGGACCTGCTACGCCCAGGACGGCCGCAACGCCCGCCACGCCATCCTCGGCGGCGGCCGCTGCGTCATGGTCCACCCCTCCGACACGGCGCCCGCCCTGGTGGCGCTCGACGCGGTGGTCCAGCTCGCCGGCCCCCGGGGCGCGCGGCGGGTGCCGGCCGGGGAGCTCTTCGTCGGCCCGGAGCGGGACGTGCGGCGAGAGACGGTGCTCGCCCCCGGGGAGCTCCTCGTCGAGGTCCTGGTGCCGGCAGCGCCGCCGGGCGCCCGCAGCGGCTACGACAAGGCGCGGGCCCGCGGCAGCTTCGACTTCGCCCTGGTGGGGGCGGCCGTGGCCCTCGTCCTGCGCGGGCGGAGCGTGGAGCGGGCCCGCGTGGTGCTCGGCGGCGTGGCGCCGCTCCCCTGGCGGTCTCGCCCGGCCGAGCAGGCCCTGGAGGGCCGGGCGCTCGACGAGGGGAGCCTGGCGGCGGCCGCCGAGGCGGCGGTGGCCGGCGCGGACCCGCTGGCGGAGAACGGCTACAAGGTGGCCATGACGCGGGGGATCGTGCAGCGGCTCCTGGCCTCCCTCGCCGCGGGGTGAGCGAGCCCGCGCCGCCGCTCAGGGCAGCGTCGCCCCGATGGCCGCGGCCTCGGCGGGGGTGTTCACGTTCTCGACCACGGCGGGGTCCCGGCACGGCACCAGCCGCCGCGGCCCGTGCGCCGCGACGAGCTCGGCGAGGGTGCGGGCGCGCCGCCCGGCGACGAGCCGGAGGAGGAGCGCCCTGGGCAGGAGCAGCGGGTGGCCGGCCTGGCCGCCGGCGCTGGCCACCAGGACCTCGCCGGGGTGGCGCGCCGCGCCGCGCAGCAGGGCCCGGAAGGTGGCGGGGCGCAGCCGCGGCTGGTCCACCAGGCTGACGAGCAGCCCGTCGAGGCCGGGCTCGTCGGCCAGCGCGGCGCGCGCCCCGGCCCGGAGCGAGGCGAGCATGCCGCCCCTCCAGCCCCGGGCGGTGACGGCGCGGGCGCCGGCCAGGTCGACGGCCCGGCGGATGCGAGGCGCCTGGTGGCCGAGCACCACGTAGCGGCGGGTGAGCCCCTCGACGCTGGCCAGCGTCGCGAGCTGGCGCCCCAGGAAGGTGGCGGCGCCCAGGCGGACGAGCGCCTTCGGCGCGCCCATGCGGCGCGACTCGCCGGCGGAGAGGACGAGCGCGTTCATGACCCGCCCGCTGTCCTGGACGGCCAGCAGCCGCAGCAGCCGGACC
>JAJYAW010000166.1 GCA_021779335.1 Myxococcales bacterium
CGCCGCCGCCGGCGGGCCCGCCGCGGACCCGGACGCCGCCGCGCCGCCGTCCGCCGGGCCGGAGCTCCAGGCGCCGCGCAGCTGCTACGTCTGCAAGCGCGAGTACCGGCGGCTCCACCACTTCTACGACCAGCTCTGCATCCCCTGCGGCGACGACAACGAGCGGCGGCGGACCCGCCTCGTCGACCTGCGCGGCCGGGTGGCCCTGATCACCGGGGCGCGGGTCAAGATCGGCTACCAGGCGGCGCTCCTGCTCCTGCGCGCCGGCTGCACGGTGGTGGCCTGCACCCGCTTCCCGCGCGACGCCGCCGCCCGCTACGCCCGCGAGCCCGACTTCCACGCCTGGCGCGACCGGCTGGTGGTCCACGGCATCGACCTGCGCCACACGCCGAGCGTGGAGCACCTCTGCCACTGGCTCGATCGGACGCTCCCCCGGCTCGACTTCCAGATCCACAACGCCTGCCAGACGGTGCGCCGTCCGCCCGGCTTCTACGCCCACCTCATCGACGACGAGCACCGGCCCGCCGCCGAGCTCCCGCCCGACCTCCGGCACGTGCTGCGCAGCGACGAGGCGCTCAAGGCCGAGCACGACGGGCGCCACGGCGCGGCCGGCCTGACCCGGTCGGCCCTCCTCTCCCAGGCGACCAGCGACGCCGACCTGCTGCTGGCCGGCGCCGGGCCGTCGGCGCTCGAGATCTTCCCCAAGGGGGTGCTCGACCAGGACCTGCAGCAGGTGGATCTGCGGGTCACCAACTCCTGGCGCCTCCCCCTCCACGAGGTCCCCACGCTGGAGCTGCTCGAGGTACTCCTGGTCAACGCCACGGCCCCCTTCGTCATGACGGCGCGCCTCAGGCCGCTCATGGTCCGCTCCGCCACGCCGCCGCCCGGGACCGCCACCAGCGGCGACGCCGCCCGCCACGTGGTCCTGGTCAGCGCCATGGAGGGGCAGTTCTACCGGTCGCTCAAGACCGACCGCCACCCTCACACCAACATGGCCAAGGCGGCGCTCAACATGCTGGTCCGGACCAGCGCCCCCGACCTGCGCAAGGACGGCATCCACCTGAACGCCGTCGACACCGGCTGGGTCACCGACGAGGACCCGGCCCACATCGCCGCGCGCAAGGCCGAGGAGCACGCCTTCAGCCCGCCGCTCGACATCGTCGACGGCGCCGCCCGCATCGTGGCCCCCATCGTCGACGGCTTCCTGACCGGGCAGCACCAGGCCGGCCACTTCTACAAGGACTACCGGCCGGCGCCCTGGTAGCCGGCCCCGCCCCGCCGCCCCATGGCCCGCCGCCGCTACATCACGCCCCAGGGCTTCGCCGCCCTCTCCGGCGAGCACCAGGAGATCTGGACGGTGCTGCGCCCGCGCATCGTGGCCGAGGTGCAGGCCGCCGCGGCCATGGGAGACCGGAGCGAGAACGCCGAGTACATCTACGGCAAGCGCAAGCTGCGCGAGCTGGACCGGCGGCTGCGCTTCCTCTCGGAGAAGATGGACTCGCTCACCGTGCTGGAGCCGGCGCCCCACCCCTCCGGCCGGGCCTACTTCGGCGCCTGGGTCACCGTGGAGCAGGAGGACGGCCAGGAGCGCACCTGGCGGCTGGTGGGTCCCGACGAGTTCGACGTGGCGCGCCGCCTGCTCTCCATCGACTCGCCGCTGGGGCGGGCCCTCCTCGGCAAGGGGGCGGGCGACGTGGTGGTGGTGCCCCGCCCGGCCGGGCCCGTCGAGGTGACGCTGCTGGCGGTGTCCTGGACGGCCCCGGAGGGCGGGTGAGCGGGCCGGTGCAGGAGCGGCCGGCGCAGCGCGCCGCGCTGGAGCGCTTCGTGCGCGCCCGCCCGGCGGCGCTGGCGCTCGACGCCGAGGCCGGCCTCCTCCTCGACGTGGCGGCCGGCAAGGTGCTGCCGCTCGACTGGACGCGGGTGGCCTCCATCTCGGAGGAGCGGGACGCCGCCACCGGCCGCCCCTACCTGCTGGTGGCGCTGGGTGACGGGGCCTCCCTGGCGCTGGCCGATCAGGGCATCGCCTTCGCCCCGGCCACGGCCTCGAGCGGGCCGCTGCCGGGCTTGCCGCCGGCGGTCTGCCTGCGCGACCTGGCGGCGGCCGAGGCCCGGCTCCAGCACTTCCTGGTGGGCCACCCGGGCGAGCCGCCGGAGCGGGGCCACGTGGACGCCTTCCTCTTCTGCCTGGCGGTGGTCGACGGCGCGCGCCGCGTCGGGTTCGACGTGGGCGCGGAGGAGCGCCGCCTGGAGGGGATCCTGCGCGAGCTCGAGGCGCGCCGGCGGGGGTGAGGGGCGAGGCCCCGGCCCGGCCTGGCGCCGGGCCTCCCGGGGAGCCCGCGCTACGCCTCGCCCTCGTCGTCCGGCTCCGCCGGCTCGGGGGCGGCGCCCACGCCCTCCTCGCCCTCCACCATGACGCCGCCGGCGCCGGCCTGCGCCCCGCTGGCCACCGCGTGGATGCGGGCCCAGAGCGCGTCGCCGCCGGTCCCCTCCTCGGCCGAGAAGGGCACCGCGGTGCCCGGCGGGAGCCGCATGGTCCGCTCGACCAGCTTGAGGGCCTGGCCCCGCTTGGTGCGGGCCAGCTTGTCCATCTTGGTGGCCGCCACCACGACCAGGCGCCCCGCCTCCGCCAGGAAGCGGAGGGCGTCCAGGTCCGACTCCATGGGCTCGTGCCGGCCGTCGACGATGAGCACCACGGCGCGGAGCGGGCTGCGCTGGCGCAGGTAGTCGTCGATCATGGCGGTCCACCTGGCCCGCTCGTCCTTGGAGACCTTGGCGTACCCGTAGCCGGGCAGGTCGCAGAAGCGGACCACCTTGGGCCGGGCCGCGGGGTTGGGCCGGTAGCGGATCTCGAAGAACTGGAGGGCGCGGGTGCGGCCCGGCGTGGCGGAGACGCGCGCCAGCTTCCGCTTGCGCGAGAGCGCGTTGAGCATGGACGACTTGCCCACGTTGCTGCGCCCCACGAAGGCGATCTCGGGGAACTCGCCGCGCGGCCACTCGTCGGGCTTGGTGGCGGTCCTCAGGAACTCGGTGGAGACGACCTGGAGCGCCATGCTGGACCCCTTACCTGGCCGCCGGGCCGGCGGACGCGCCGGCGGCGGCCCCCGGCTCGCCGTGCCGGATGAGCTTGACCTTCCGGGCGTAGTCGAACTTCTGCAGGCTGGGGGTGGACTCGCCGTGGCAGGCCAGGCAGCCCTTCTCCCCCGGCACCACCAGGCCGAGCGCCCTGGCCAGCTCGCGGTCGCGCATGACGTAGCTGGCGGCGTAGAGGCGCCCCGGGCCGTGGCAGGCCTCGCAGCCCACGCCGGCCTGGCCGGCCTCGGCGTCCGGCGAGTGGCAGCCGAGGCAGCGGCGATCGGCGCGCCTCGTCGGCGGCAGGCCGTCCAGGGCCCGACCGTGCGGCCCCTCGCGCCAGCTCGCGTAGGCGGCCGGGTGGCAGGCGCGGCAGGTCTCGGGGCCGACGAGGTCGCCGGCCAGGGCCAGGGCGGGGAGGAGGACAGCGGCGGCGATGGCGAGGAGGTGGCGCACGGAGCGCGGAGTATACTGCCTCCATGCCCTCGACGCGCCCTCCCCTGCCGGCCGCCGCCCTGCTGGTCTCGCTGAGCCTGCTCCTCCCCTCCCCGGCCGACGCCAGGGCGTGGCAGGGCGTCGAGCCGGGCAGGTCCACCAGCGTCGAGGTGGTGGCCAGGTTCGGGGAGCCGACCACCCGCAAGCAGCGCGGCGCCGTGAGCGTGGTGGCCTACAAGGGCGACCAGGCGCTGCAGGGGACCAAGGAGGTCCAGTTCCACTGCCGCGCCGACGGGGTGGTCGAGGAGATCACCGTCTTCCTGGCCACCTCGCTCGACGCCGAGTCGGTGGAGGGGACCTTCGGCAAGCCGCAGACCAAGACCTTCGTGGAGTCCACCTTCCAGAAGGTCTGGCTCTACCCGCAGAAGGGCGTGACGGTCTACTTCGACAAGGACTCGAACGTGGACGCCATCTCCTACACCCCGCCGGCGCCGCACAAGGCCGTCGCGGGTGGCGCGGCGCCGGCCGCCGAGAAGCCCGAGGCCAAGGCCGAGCGGGCCCCCTAGGGCGTGCGGCTCGTCGGCCTCACCGGCGGGATCGCCACCGGCAAGTCCACCTTCGCCGCGGCGCTGCGCGCCCTGGGCGTGCCGGTGGTGGACGCCGACCAGCTGGCCCGGGCGGTGGTGACCCCCGGCGCGCCGGCCCTGGCCGAGATCGCCGCCCGGTTCGGACCGGAGGTGCTGGCGGCCGACGGCACCCTCGACCGCAGGGCGCTCGGCGCGCTGGTCTTCGCAGACCCGGCCGCGCGGCGCCGGCTCGAGGCCATCACCCACCCCGCCATCCGGCGCGCCATGGAGGCCGAGACGGCCCGGCTGGCCGCCGCGGGCCACGACCTCGTCTTCTACGACACCCCGCTCCTCTACGAGGTGGGGCTGGAGCCGGCCATGGCGCTCGTGGTGGTGGTCCTGGCCCCGCCGGAGGCCCAGCTGGCCCGCCTCCGGGCCCGCGACGGCCTGACCGCGGCCGAGGCCCGGGCGCGGCTGGCGGCGCAGCTCCCGGCGGCGGAGAAGGCCGCCCGGGCCGACGTCGTGGTGGACAACGCCGACGCCTCGGCGCCGCTCGACGACAAGGCGGCCCGGCTGGTGGCCGATCTCAGGGCCGGCTTGGGGCGGAGGCTTCCCAGCCAGCCGCCCAGGCGCTATTGACGGGGGCGATGGGCCAGCGCGTCCACCTCGTCACCGGCTATCCGGGCTTCCTGGGGAAGCGGCTGGTGCGCCGGCTGCTCACCGACCCGGCCGAGCGGCCGCGCCGGCTGGTCTGCCTGGTCCAGCGGCACCACCTCGAGGCGGCGCGCGCCGACCTGGCCCAGCTGCCCGCCCCGGAGGCCGAGCTCGTCGAGGGCGACGTGACCCACATGCACCTGGGCCTCTCCGGGCCCGAGTGGCGCGCCCTGGCCGACGAGGTGACCGACATCTGGCACCTGGCCGCCAAGACGCGCCTGGGGGCCGGCCCGGGCGAGATGCGCCGGGTCAACGTGGAGGGGACCCGCAACGCGCTGGAGCTCGGGCGGGCGGCGCGCCGGCTGGCCCGCCTGACCCACTTCTCCACCGCCTTCGTGTCCGGCACGCGGGAGGGCGTCATCCTGGAGGACGAGCTGGGGGTCGGCCAGGGCTTCCACAACGGCTACGAGGAGACCAAGTACCAGGCCGAGCTGCTGGTGCGCCGCGCCCAGCCCGAGCTGCCGGCCACGGTGCTGCGCCCCAGCATCGTGGTGGGCGACTCGCGCACCGGCGAGATCGACCGCTTCGACGGCCCCTACGCCCTGGCCATCCTGCTGGTGGCCTCGCCGCTGGCGGTGCCCCTGCCGCTGCCCGGCAACGCCGTGGCGCCGCTCAACGTGGTGCCGGTGGACTTCGTGGTCGACGCGGCGGTGGCCATCTCGCGCCACCCCGCCGGCGCCGGCCGCACCGTCCACCTCGTGGATCCCGCCCCCATGTCGGCCCGGCGCGTCTACGAGCTCATCGCCGCCCGCGCCGGCAAGAAGCTCCCGCCGGTCTCGGTGCCCCACCGCGCCGTCGAGGCGCTGCTCCGGCTCCCCTTCGTGGACCGGCTCTCCTCCGGGCTTCACCGCCCGAACATCGAGTACGTCAGCCACCTGGCCATCTACAACTGCCGCACCCTGCTCGACCTGCTCGACGGCAGCGGCATCCGCTGCCCGCCCATCGCCAGCTACCTGGACCGGCTCATCGAGTTCGTGGAGGCCAGCTTCGCCCGGCGGCGCGAGGCCGAGGCGGCCAGCGAGCCGGACGACCCGCTGGACCGGCCGCCGGCGCCGGAGCGGCCCTGACCCCGCCGCGCGCTCAGGAGGAGATGACGCCGTCGTTGATGAGGGTCGCCAGGATGCGCGCGGTGTCGAGGCGCGGCAGCCCGGAGAGGGCGAAGAGGCTCTCGTAGTCCACCGCGCCGTCGATCTGCGACAGCAGGAAGCCCGCCCGGTGGTCCAGGTTGAGCCACATGACCTCCTCCGGCTTGATGGCCAGGCGGGGCACGCGCCCCAGCGGCCCGAGCTTCGACTCGTACATGGCCACCAGGGTGGCCTCGTTCTGCCGCAGGTAGTCCCGCGCCTCGCCGTGGAGGGGGTCCACCTTGAGGATCTTCTCGATCATCTCCAGCGACCCGGAGAAGTCGCCCAGCGCGTGCAGATCCTTGGCGGCGGCCATCCAGACGTCGATGTCGCGCTGCCCCGACGAGCCGCGCGGCCGGGCGCCCTCGGGCGGCCGCGGCGGCGCCGGCGCCTCCGGCACCAAGCTGCGCAGGTCGCTCTTCTCCGCCACCGCGCCCAGGTCCATGCCACCCTCGGGCTCGAGGACGATGGTGGCGGTCGCGGCCGGGCCGTCGTCCCAGGGCGAGGGGGCGTACTCCGGCTCCTCGACGGTCACCTCGAACGGCGCCGGCGTGAGGGCCGGGGCGGCCGGTGTGGGCGCGGGCCGCCCCGCGTCGGCCGCACGCGTCCCCGCGGGCAGG
>JAJYAW010000167.1 GCA_021779335.1 Myxococcales bacterium
CCGGCAAGACCCCGGTGACCATGGCCATCGCGCGGCGGCTGGCCGGCCGCGGGCGGGTGGTGGCGGTGCTGTCGCGAGGCTACGGCGCCACCCGGCGCGACGCCCGGGTGGTCTCCGACGGGCGCGAGGTGCTGCTCGACGCCGGCGCGGGGCCGGATGAGCCGGTCCTGCTGGCGCGCCGCCTGCCCGGCGTGCGGGTGCTCTGCGGCCCGCGCCGCGCCGCCCTGGCCGAGGAGGCGGTGGCCCGGCTCCAGGCCGACGCCCTCCTCCTCGACGATGGCCTGCAGCACCGGGCCCTGGCGCGCGACCTCGACGTGGTGGTGCTCGACGCCGCCAACCCCCTCGGCAACGGCTGGCTCCTGCCCGCCGGGCCGGGGCGCGAGCCGGTCTCGGCGCTGCGGCGCGCCGGCCTGGTCTGGCTCTCCCGGGTCGACCAGGCCGAGCCGGCGCAGCTGGAGCGCTGGCGGGCGCTGGCCCGCGCCGCCACCGGCCGGTCCCCCGTCGAGTCGCGCCACGCCCCGGTCGACGTGCTGGACGGCTCGCTGCGCCGCTCGCTCGGCCTGGAGGCGCTGCGGGGGCGGCGTGTGCTGCTCCTCTCCGGCCTGGCGCGCCCGGGCGCCTTCCGGCGCACCGCGGAGGGGCTGGGCGCCACGGTGGTGGCCGAGCGGCGGCACCCGGATCACCACCGCTTCAGCGCCGCCGAGCTCGACGAGGCCCTGGCGGCCGCGGCGGCCGCCGGCGCCGAGCTCGTCGTCACCACCGAGAAGGACGCCGTCCGCCTCGCGCCCGAGCGGGCCGCCGAGCCGCGGCTCGCGGTGGTCCGCATCGAGGCCGAGGTGCTGGCCGGGGAGGGCGCGCTCGACGAGGCGCTCGACGCCGCGCTCGCGGCGGGCGACGCCCGGCGCAGGGAGGAGCCCGCGTGACCCGCTTCCTCGACCTCCTCGGGCGCATCCCGCGCCCCATCCTGATGGCCTTCGGCTCGTTCCTGGGCTGGCTCGGCTGGACCCTGCGCCTGCGCCGCCGCGTGGTGCTCGACAACCTCCGCCTGGCCTTCCCGGAGAAGAGCGAGGCGGAGCGTCGCGCCATCGGGCGGGCCAACTTCCGCCACCTGGGCCAGATGATCCCGGACTTCCTGCGGGTGCCCACCCTCACGCCGGAGCAGCTGGACCAGATCTTCGTCTACGACGGGTGGGAGAACTACCTGCGGGCGGCCGCGCTGGGGAAGGGCGTCATCGCCTGCACCGCCCACTTCGGGAACTTCGACCTGCTCGCCTCGGCCAACACCAGGCGAGGCGTCCCCATCACGCAGGTCGCCCGCGAGATGGGGAAGAACGTGGTCAACGACCTGTGGCGCGAGGTGCGCCGCCGCTCCGGGGTGGACGAGCTGCTGGTGAAGCCGGGCAACACGATGCGGGCCATCATCAGGGCCCTCCACCAGAACCGGGTCATCGGCTACGTCATCGACCAGAACCAGCCGGTCAGGCCCATCTTCCCGACCTTCTTCGGCGTGCCCGCCGCCACCGCCTCCACGCCGGCCTTCCTGGCCCGGCGGACCGGCTGCGCGGTGATCTTCACGCTCTCGGTGCCGCTGGGCGACGGACGGCACCAGGTGCTCATCGAGGGCCCGCTCGAGGTGCCTGACACCGGGGACCCCGCGGCCGACGACCTGGCCTTCATGCAGCGCCTCAACGACAAGCTGGAGCACTGGGTGCGGCGCCATCCGGAGCGCTGGTACTGGGTCCACCGGCGCTGGAAGACCCGCCCGCCGTCCGGGGCCGGGCCGGTCGCGCCGGCGCCCGCCGCGCCGGCCACGCCCCCGAATTGACCGTCAGCGGACCGCGCGGTAGGGAACCCACATGCCCGCGCAGCGCCTCCCCGAGCTCGCCGCCGTCGCCGCCATGCTGCCCGCCTTCGCGGGCACCGAGGTGGTGGTGGTGGGCGACTTCGTGGCCGACGAGTACGTCTACGGCGAGACCGAGCGGATCAGCCGCGAGGCGCCGGTGCTCATCGTCCGCTACGAGGCCTCCGAGCTGAAGGCCGGGGGCGCCGGCAACGCCGCGCAGAACCTGGCCTCGCTGGGCGTGCGGGTGCGCGCCGTCGGCGTGGTGGGCGAGGACGCCCTGGGGGCCGCGCTCCGCGACGAGCTGGAGCGCGGCGGCGTCGACGTCTCGGGGCTGCTCCCGGTGAAGGGGCGGGCCACCGAGGCCAAGACCCGCATCCTGGCCGGCGGCCGCTCCACCCGCCGGCAGCAGATGCTGCGGCTGGACCGGTCGCCCGCCGGGCCGCTGCCGGCCCGGGTGGAGCGCCGGCTCCTGGCCGAGCTCCGCCGCGCGGGCCGGCGGGCGGCCGCGGTGCTGGCCAGCGACTACGGCTCCGGCACCGTCGGGCCGGCCGCCATCGAGCTGCTGCGCCGGCTCAAGCGCGGCGGCGTGCCCGTCTGCGTCGACTCGCGCTACGCCCTGCGCCAGTTCAGCGGGCTCACCATGGTGAAGCCCAACGAGGTCGAGCTGGAGGCGGCCAGCGGCGTCTCGCTGGAGCGGCCCGGCGGGCTGGAGAGGGCCGCCCGCGCGCTGCTGCGCCGCCTGTCGTGCGAGATCCTGCTGGTGACCCGCGGCCGGCACGGCCTGTCGGTCTTCCGCCCGGGCGAGCGCCCGGTGCACCTCCCGGCCCACGGCAGCCAGGACGCGGTGGACGTCACCGGCGCCGGCGACACGGTGGCGGCCGCCTTCACGGCCGGACTGGCCGCCAGCGGCGACCCCCTCGCCGCGGCGCTCCTCGCCAACGTGGCCGGATCCCTGCAGGTGCTGAAGCCGGGTACCGCCACCGTGTCGCAGGCCGAGCTCCTGGCGGAGCTGGCCCCGTGAGCCACCTGGCCCGGCGCATCGCGCTCGAGGAGCTGCCGCGGGTCCGCGCCGAGGCCAGCGCGGCCGGCCGGACGGTGGCGCTCGCCAACGGCATCTTCGACCTCTTCCACGTGGGCCACCTGCGCTACCTGCAGGGCGCCAAGGCGGAGGCCGACCTGCTGCTGGTGGCGGTCAACAGCGACGCCTCGACGCGCGCCTACAAGGGGCCGGGCCGCCCCATCATCCCGGAGGACGAGCGGGCCGAGATCGTGGCCGGGCTGGGCTGCGTGGACTTCGTGGTCGTCTTCCCGTCGCGGGACGTCGTGCCCATCATCCGGGCGCTCCGGCCCGACGTGCACGTCAAGGGGACCGACTACACGCCGGAGACCATCCCCGAGGCGGCCGAGGTGAGGGCGTACGGCGGCCGGGTGGCGGTGGCGGGCGACCCCAAGCGCCACTCCACCACCGAGCTGCTGGCCAAGCTGGAGGCGGAGCGGCGGCCGGGGGGGTAGGGCGCCCGCGCCGCTTGCCCGCGCCCCGGCCCGCGCCTAGAGTTCGCCGCCAAGGAGAGCCCCACCGATGGCCCTGTCGCCCGAGCTGAAGGAGATCCTGGCCTGCCCCAAGTGCAAGGGCGAGCTCGAGTTCCGCGAGGAGGAGGGCGAGATCCGCTGCCTGGCCTGCCGGCTCGCCTACCGCATCGAGGACGGCATCCCCGTGATGCTCATCGACGAGGCCCGCCCGATCCCCTAGCCGGGCCCGTCCTTGACCCTCGGTGGCACCGACGTTACGGTCACCGCCCCTCCACGAGGTCCCGCCGCGATGAGCACCAACCGGGAAATGCCATGATCCGCAGCATGACCGGCTTCGGCTCCGGGCGCGGCGCCGCGGCCGGCGAGGAGATCGTCGTCGAGATCCGCGCCGTCAACCACAAGTTCTGCGAGATCAAGATCCGGCTGCCGCGCGAGCTCACCGCGCTGGAGCCCGACATCGGCCGGGCCGTGAAGGAGCGGCTGGCCCGCGGCGGCGTCGAGGTGACGGTGCGCCGGGCCGGGCCGGGTGGCTCGATGGCGCCGCGGGTGGACGCCGCCCTGGCGGAGGCGTACGCGCGCGCCTACGCCGAGGTGGCGGCCCGCCTGGGGCTGCACGGGCAGGTCTCGCTCTCCGACATCATCGCCGCGGAGGGCGTCATCCGGCTCGACGATCGCGACGCCGACCTCGACGCGGCCCGCGCCGCCACCGGCCGGGCCATGGCCCAGGCGCTCGACGCGCTGGTGGGGATGCGGGCGAGCGAGGGGGAGGCGCTGCGACGCGACCTGGAGGCCCGCCTGGCCACGGTGGAGGGGCTGGTGGCCCGCGTCGAGGTGCTGGCGCCCCAGGCGGTGGAGCACCACCGGGCCCGGCTCGCCGAGCGGGTGCAGGAGCTGACGCGCGGCGTCCCGATCGAGCCCGCCCGCCTGGCCCAGGAGATCGCCCTGCTGGCCGAGCGGACCGACGTCGCGGAGGAGGTGACCCGCCTGCGCAGCCACGTGGGCCAGGCGCGCCAGCTGCTCGGCAGCGGCGAGCCGGCCGGCCGCAAGCTCGACTTCCTCGTCCAGGAGATGCACCGCGAGGGGAACACCATCGGCTCCAAGTCGCAGCACGCCGAGATCAGCGGCGTGGTGGTGGCCCTCAAGGCGGAGATCGAGCGGATGCGGGAGCAGGTCCAGAATGTCGAGTGAGCCAGCGGCCCGGCCGCCGGGCCAGCTCCTCGTCCTCTCCGCGCCCTCCGGCGCCGGCAAGACCACGCTGGCGCGCCGCTTCCTGGCGGCCCACCGGGACGCCGTCTTCAGCGTCTCCGCCACCACCCGGGCGCCGCGCGGCACGGAGCGGGATGGGGTGGACTACCACTTCGTCACGCCGGAGCGGTTCGCCGGGCTGGTGGCGGCCGGCGCCCTGGCGGAGTGGGCCGAGGTGCACGGGCGCCGCTACGGCACGCTCCGCGGCACCGTGGAGGCCTCGCTGGCCGCCGGCCAGGTGGCCCTCTTCGACATCGACGTGCAGGGCGGAGAGCAGATCAAGGCCGCCTTCCCGCGGCAGGCCACCACCGTCTTCATCCTCCCGCCCGACGCCGGGGAGCTGGAGCGCCGCCTGCGCGGGCGCTCCACCGACAGCGAGGACGTCATCGCCCGCCGCCTGGCCGCGGCCCGCCTCGAGGTGGGGCGAGGCCTGGCCGGCTACGACTACGTCGTCATCAACGACGAGCTGGACGCGGCCCTGGCGCAGCTGGAGGCCATCGCCGCCGCCGAGCGCGCCCGCCTGGCGGGGCGCCGCGAGCCCGCCGCCGAGGCGGTGGCGCTGCGCTGCCGGCGCGGGGTGGTCGACGTGGGGGCCTGGAAGAACTTCTAGGTGGTTGTTGACTCCCGCGGGCTCCCCGGCTACAAAGCGCCCCCGTCGACGAGGGGCCAACGCAGCGCAGCACGGCCCCGGAGAAGCTCGTCACGAAGTCGAAGCAAAGACGTTGACGGAAATCCTCGGAGGGGCTACATAGCGCGCCCCTTGCAGCAGGGAGACTCGGAGGTTCGATTCTCCCTCTTGACGGGGAACCCGGCGAGGGGGTAAAGACAGCGCCCCTCGAAGCCTTCGGTGAAGCGAGATTAGCTTACCGAATCAGCTTGACGGGAGACCCGGCGAAGGGGTAGAAGTCGCGCCCCTTCGATTGCCGACTGCCGAAGCGAAATTCGCTCCGACGGGAAGCTTGACGGGACGGAGGAGCCCGATGTAGAAATCAGGCTCCTCCGGTCGAGAGGAGGTCCGAACTTTTTCTCGGACTTGCCCCTTGACGGTGCGGAGCGGCTGAAGTACATACGCCGCCCTTCCTGAACCAGCACGGAAGTCCTCGCGACTCCGCGGTGGCAGGGACTCGGTCCGAGGTCGGAATACTCGGAACGAGAGCTTGGGCTCGGTCTTTGAAAACTGAATAGCAAGCATACGAAGGAATGCGGTCCAACGCGTTCCCTTGAGTTTGCAACACATCGAAGTACACCATGCCAGTTCACCTCGAAAGAGGAGCTGGCTGGGATCGAAATCTCTTAATTGGAGAGTTTGATCCTGGCTCAGAACGAACGCTGGCGGCGTGCCTAACACATGCAAGTCGAGCGGGAAAGTCCGCAAGGATGAGTACAGCGGCGCACGGGTGCGTAACACGTGGGTAATCTGCCCTGAAGCTCGGAATAACCTCCCGAAAGGGAAGCTAATACCGGATAAGACCACGGGAGCCTCGGCTCCTGCGGGAAAAGGTGGCCTCTGCATGCAAGCTATCACTTCAGGATGAGCCCGCGGCCCATCAGCTCGTTGGCGGGGTAACGGCCCACCAAGGCTACGACGGGTAGCTGGTCTGAGAGGACGATCAGCCACACTGGAACTGAGACACGGTCCAGACTCCTACGGGAGGCAGCAGTGGGGAATCTTGCGCAATGGGCGAAAGCCTGACGCAGCAACGCCGCGTGTGTGATGAAGGTCTTCGGATCGTAAAGCACTGTCGGGAGGGACGAATAAGGGCCGGGTGAACAATCCGGTCAGATGACGGTACCTCCAAAGGAAGCACCGGCTAACTCTGTGCCAGCAGCCGCGGTAATACAGAGGGTGCAAGCGTTGTTCGGAATTATTGGGCGTAAAGCGCGTGTAGGCGGTCTCGCAAGTCGGATG
>JAJYAW010000168.1 GCA_021779335.1 Myxococcales bacterium
CAGTAGGCGTGCACCTTCACCCCGTACCGCTTGGCGGCCAGCGCGAGGACATAGAGGAAGACCTCGTTCACCACCCTGGCCGGGCGCAGCAGGAACATCCGCTGCGTGCAGCGGCGCGTCACGAGGTAGGTGGTGCCTGGCAGGACCTGTCGCGGCGCCGTCATTCCCCGCCGTCTTCGCAGGGACCGTGCCGACCCCTGCCCCCGTCATCTCAGGGGATTCCCCAGTGCTCACCGTCCGCCCCCCGGACCTAGGGACGAACGCCGGAACTTCCGGTCGGGGGGGGGGGGGGCAAGGAGCGCACACGCACGGTCTGGGGGGTTCCACCCTGGCCGGCGATGCCTACCCTGAAGGGGAGTCGAGGCGCGCATTCGCCTGGACCCGCCAGGGCGCCGGCTTCGACGTCCACCGAGAGGAGTTCGCTCATGCCGCACATCGACGTCGAGACTCTGGTGCCTTTCACCGGCAAGTTCCTGGAGGGCACGGCCCTCACCCCCGCAGAGCGCGCGGAGGTGCTGCGCATGGCCCAGGGGTTCGCGTGCAAGGACTCGGCGGCGGCCGCCGGCGTGTCGCCGGAGACGATCCGCGCTCGTCGCAAGCGGATCTACCGGAAGCTCGACCTCTCCGGCGCCGGCGCGCTCATCGCCTCGCTGCTCGCCTCGGCGCTCCACATGCTCGCCAACGGCGAGCGGCTCGAGCCGCGCGCGGTCCCGGCCGCCCAGGACCAGGCGCAGGCCCGGGCCGGCGCCGGCCCGTCCGCCGTCGCGCACGCCTAGACCGGCACCGCAAGCCCGGCGCGCCAGGGAGGTGGCGGACGACACCCGGGCCCCGCGGGGCGGCTTCGGCTACACTCCGCGGGCATGCCCCTCCCCATCCGCCTCGCCCCCTCCATCCTCTCCGCCGACTTCGGCCGCCTGGCCGACGAGGTCCGGGCCGTCGAGGCGGCCGGCGCGGACTGGATCCACGTGGACGTGATGGACGGCCGCTTCGTGCCCAACCTCACCGTCGGCCCGCTGGTGGTGGAGGCGGTGCGCAAGGTCACCAGGCTCCCCATCGACTGCCACCTCATGATCGTCGAGCCGGAGCGGTACGTGGAGGCCTTCGCCAAGGCCGGCGCCGACCTGGTCTGCGTGCACGCCGAGGTCTCGCCCCACCTGCACCGGACGCTGCAGGCCATCCGGGCGGCCGGCGCGCGGACGGGCGTGGCGCTCAACCCCTCCACCGGGCTCGAGGCGGTGGAGTACGTCCTCCCCGACTGCGACCTCGTGCTGGTGATGTCGGTGAACCCGGGGTTCGGCGGGCAGAGGTTCATCCCGTCCTCCGTCGAGAAGGTCCGCCGCCTGCGCGCCCTGGCCGACGCCCGCCACCTCCCGCTCCAGATCCAGGTGGACGGTGGCATCAAGGCCGACACCATCGGCGCCGTGGCCGCGGCCGGGGCCGACGTCTTCGTGGCCGGCACCGCCGTCTACGGCGCCAGGGACTACCGCCAGGCCATCGGCGACCTCCGCGCCGCCGCGGAGCGCGCCCGCGCCTGACCCGGCGCTCCGCGCACCACTCCCCCCCACCTGAACGAGCCCGCGTCCCCGGGGCCAGCGTCAGGTGGTCCGGGTTGAGCCCGCTTCACCTCGCGGGTAGGCGGTGACCCTCGTGGATCTCCAGACTCTGCGGCCGTTCGCCGCGGCGCGGCGCGTGCAGTACTCCTGCGCCGACTGCCCATGAACGTCCCCGCCGCCATCTCCATCGCCGCCGGAGCGCTCGCCATCGCCGTGGGGCTGGTGGCGCGCCGCTTCTCCCGTGCGCCCGGGTGGGGGGATCAGCGCTGGTTCGGCCTGATCGCCTACGGCGCCGCCGCCTATGCCTTCGGCAACTTGCCCACCACGCTGAACGCGGCGCCGCGGATCGTCACCCTCCTCTCCCGCGTCCAGCTCGCCGCCGTCCTGGTGCAGCTCTGGGCCTGGTTCAGGTACGTGGACGCGCTGCTCGGGCGCCGCCCTCCGCCGTGGGAGCGGCGGGCGCTGCTCGGGCTGTTCCTCCTCGCGGCCCTCTGCCTGGCGCCCGGCCTGGTCTACGGGGACGCGACCGCCCAGCACGTCGTCCCGCTGCTCGGCACCCGCTACACGGAGGCGGTCCCCATGGCCGGCGGCGAGTTGCTCTTCGCCGCCGGGCTCTTCGGCGCCGTGGTGGTGCTGGTCCGGCTCGTGGCCGCCTGGCGGCGTGGGCGCGATGAGGCCGGCCCCATCGCCCTGGCCTTCGCGGCCATCCTCGTCTTCGGCGTCAACGACGCCGTCGCGGGCAGCGGCGTCCTGCCCCTGCCCTACCTCCTCGACGTCGGCTTCATGGTGCCGGTGGGCGCGGTCGCCTGGGGCCTGACCCGCCGCTTCGTCGCCGACGCCGAGCTGCTCCACGGCCTGCGCGCGCGGCTCGAGTCGCTCGTGGAGGAGCGGACCCGGGAGCTCGCCAAGGCGGAGGAGGCGCTCCACCAGGCCGAGAGGCTGGCCTCGCTCGGCCAGTTCGCGGCCGGCGTGGCCCACGAGGTGAACAACCCGGCCGCGGTGGTCACGGCCAACCTCCGCTTCCTGGCGGAGACCGCCCTCGAGGACGGCGCCCCGCCGGAGGCCCAGGCCTCCATCCGCGACTCCATCGAGGCGATGCGGCGCATCAACGCCCTGGTGCGGCGGCTGGTGGACGCGGGGCGGATGGCCTCCATGCCCACCGCGGCCGGCGCCTCGCTGGTGAACGGCGTGGCCGAGCAGGCGGTGGCGGAGGCCCGCGCCCGCACCGGCGAGCGGGTGGCCTACGCCGTGCGCGTGCCGCCGGGGGCCCAGGTGAGGGTGCGCCCCGAGGCGCTGCACCAGATCCTCTCGGCCCTGCTGCTCAACGCCGGCGACGCCGTCCCGCCCGGGCGGCGCGGGCGCGTGGAGCTGGCGGCCGAGCGGACCGAGGCGGGCCGCCTCCGCCTCTCGGTGAGCGACGACGGCGCCGGCATGTCGCCGGAGGTGCGGCGGCGCGCCTTCGAGCCCTTCTTCACCACCAAGGGCGAGGGGCAGGGCAGCGGCCTCGGCCTCTCGGTGGCGCGCGCCCTGGCTGAGAGCAACGGCGGCGAGCTGCGGCTGGAGAGCCAGGAGGGGCGCGGCACCGTCGCCGTGCTGGAGCTGCCGGAGGCGCCGCCGGGCACCTGAACCAGGGTTCGCCGTGCGCGGCCGTCTAGCCGCCGGGCCCCGCGGCCCGCTCCACCCGCACCCGGACCAGGCCGCGCCGCGTCATGCCGAGCCGCTCGGCCGCGGCGCGGGAGAGGTCGACGATCCGCCCGGCCCGGTGCGGCCCGCGATCGTTGACCGTCACGACGACGCTCCGCCCGGTCTCGAGCTCGGTGACCCGCAGCCGCGCGCCGAAGGGGGCGGTCCGGTGGGCGCAGGTCAGCGCGCCCCGGTCGTAGGGCTGGCCGCTCGCGGTGGGGCGCCCCTGAAAGGCGTCGGAGTAGAAGGAGGCCAGCCCCTCCTCGAAGCCGCCCGGGGCGGGCGCGGCGGGCCGGCCGTGGAGGCACGCCGTGCCGGCGAGCGCGAGGACCATCAGCGAGAGGAGCGGCAGGGGTCGGCGCCGGGTCGGCTGGCGCAGCGCGCGCACCGCCGCCCCGCCTGGCCCGCTCACGGCGCCGTCCGGGCGAAGACCCGCACCACCTCCGGGTGGGCCGCCAGCCGCCGCAGGGCGCGGGCCAGCAGCGCCTTGCCGGGCTCGACCTTGTACCAGGTGGAGGCGCCCGACGGGTGCGGCAGCGGCACCACCTCGGTGGCCACGCCGTGCCAGGTGCGCTCGAAGGAGCGGCCGATGGTGTCGACGAGGGGCCGCTCGCCCAGCACCTCGGAGATGGCGAGCCGCCCGATGGGGATGACCAGGCGCGGCCGCAGGATCTCCACCTCGCGCGCCACGAAGGGGCGCCACAGCGCGATCTCCTCCGGCGAGGGCACCCGGTCGCCGCCCCCCTTGGCCTTGCCCGGGAAGCAGCGGGCCACCGCCGAGATGTAGGCGCGCGCGCGCACCGTCTCCTCCTCGGCGCCGGTGGCCTCGCGGAGCCAGCGGAAGAGCGTCTTGCCCGCGGTCCAGGCGAAGGGCCGCCCCAGCCGCGCCTCGTGCGGCCCGGGCGCCTGGCCGAGCAGGAAGATGGGGCTCAGCACCGGCGGACCGTGCACCGGCGGGCCGAAGCCGGGCGGCTGGAAGGCCGCCAGCTCCCGCTGCACCTGGCGCAGCGCCTCCCCGGCCGCCCTGGCGCTCAGCGCTCGCGCCACGGCTCCTCGGGGATCGAGTGGATCCAGCCCTCGCAGCGGGGCACGTTGGCGGGCACCCCGCCGAACCCCTGGGCCCAGGCCGCTCCGGCGCCCACCGCCGCCAGCACCGCGTCCAGGTGATCGCCCTCGGCGTCCTCCACGATGGGCGCGGCCAGCTCCAGGTCGAACTCCAGCCGGGCGGCGGCGCGCAGCGCACGCAGGATGGCGGCGCGGGTGGTGGCCCGCGAGCTGCCGTCGTGGGCGTCGTCCCGGTGCGGCCCGACCCCGCAGAGCGTGCGCGCCACGTGGTGCGGCCGGACCTCCACCACGGTCGGCAGGCCGGGCCCGGGCGGATCCCAGGGGGGCACGGCGGCGCTGGCCCGCGCCAGCGTCACCAGGCCGAAGAAGGTGCGGCGGTGGGTGCGCGCCGACGTGGGCGCGTGGAGCTCGGCCCGGTAGTGATCGGTGACGCGCAGCCGGTCGCGCCCCAGCTCGGCGCGCAGCCGTGCTCCACCTTCGGTGAAGTCGGCGGCCTCGGTGAGGAAGCGCTGCTCCAGCGCCTTGCCGAGGGCGCCCGGCCCCTTGAGCGCCTGGCGCAGCAGCCCGAGCTGCCTGAGGTGGGTCTCGGCCAGCGAGAGGGCGTAGTCCACCCCCACCACGAGCTTCCCCTCGGCCCAGCGCAGCTCCTCGGCGAGCCAGGGCGCGAACTGCTCGCGCACGTCGCGCCGGCCCGGGGCGTCGGAGAACGGTCGCCACAGGCGGGTGAGCCGGGCCCGCTCCGGCTCGAGCGCCACCTTGGCCGCCACGATCCGGTTGCCGGCCCCCTCCTTGCCGCTCCAGCACAGGCCGATGACCGTGCCGCGGGGCGGCAGGGCCACGCGCGGCTGGCCCGCCCGCCCGTAGACGGCGCTGGAAGCCCCGCTGGTGTCCTGGTCGCCGGCCATGGTGTCCTCGTGCTCCTCGCCTGGGCCTTTACTGTCCGATCCGAGGGGGTGTCAACGAGGCGGCGCGCGCGAGCCCAAGTTTCCCGTTTCCTCCCGTCTCGACTGGGGAATCCAGCCGGCCGGGGCGCCCACGGCCCCTCCCGAGACGACCGCGGCGAGCGACTTCTCGGCCCGGACTTCTCGGCCAGGGGGTTCCCCCTCGCGGGGTGCGTGCCTAGATCTCGTGGAGGTGAGCGACTCCGACCACATCCTGCTCGTCGAGGACGACTTCGCCATCCGGGAGACGGTCGCCGACCTGCTCACCGGCGAGGGCTTCGAGGTGACCTGCGCCGCCAACGGCCGGGAGGCCTTGCGCCAGCTCGGCGAGGCCGGCTCGCAGCCGGGCGTCATCCTGCTGGACCTGATGATGCCGGTCATGGACGGGTGGCAGTTCCGCGCCGCGCAGCAGAGCGACCCGCGCTACGCCACCATCCCGGTGGTGGTGGTGTCGGCCGACGCCGGCGCGGAGGTGGCCGCGGCCGGCCTGGCCCCCGCCGCCTTCCTGGCCAAGCCCTTCGAGCTGGAGCGGCTCCTCGCCGTGGTCGGCCGCTACTGCTCGCACCACTGAGCTGCCGCCGGGCCTGCGGGGCTCCGCCCCGTCCGCCCCCTCCGGCCCGTCACGCCCCAGGCGGCGTGCCCCACCGAGGTGATTCGCGCGCCGCGCCGCGGCTCCATCATGGGAGGACCGTGCCGCTGCAGCGCCTCCACCGCTCGATCGACGAGCTCGCCATGTGGGTGGAGGACCGGGTGGACCGTCCCCCGGCCCCCTTCGGGACCGGCGACGCCGCGCCGCTCGCCTGCTTCGGGCCGCTGCCGCTCCTGCCGCCGGCGCCGGACCGGCCTGGCCGCTGGCAGGCCGCCTCCCCCTGGCCCGGCGCCGCGGCGCCGCTCGAGGTCCACGTCACCTGGCCGGAGGGCCCTTCGCGCGGCGTGGCCATCCTGGTCCCGCCCTGGAAGATCGCCCGGCCGGCGCTGGTCCGCGGCTGGGAGGCGCTCCTGCGCGGCGCGGGCTACGAGGTCTGGCTGGCGGTGCCGCCCTTCCACATGGGGCGCGCCGCGGCCGGGGCGCGGAGCGGCGCGGGCTTCGTGACGCCCGACCTCGGCCGGCTGCGGGGCGCCGTGGAGCAGCTCGTGGTGGAGCTCCGGGCGCTCTCGGCGCTGGCGTCCGGGCGGGGCGGGCGCCCGGCGCTGGTGGGGCTCTCGCTCGGCGCCCTCGGAGCGGCGCTCTGCGCCACGGCCCGGGAGTCGCCGCCCTCGGTGGCGCTG
>JAJYAW010000169.1 GCA_021779335.1 Myxococcales bacterium
GCCGGGCGCCAGCGCCGCCAGCCGCGCGGCGCGGCGCTGGAAGACCTCGGCCGCGCCGGGGTGCGCCCGCAGGTAGGGGACGGCGCCGAGCGCGCCGCCGCCCGCCAGGGCCTGCTCGCTCAAGGGCCGGCCCCGCTCATGGCTCGTCCTTGCCGCCCACCTCGCGCAGCCAGGCCGGGTGGTGGAAGCGCGCCCAGGCGCGCGTGACGGTGCCGCGGATCATCGCGTCGATGGAGCCCTCGGTCCAGATGGCCGCGTAGACGTGGATGCCGATCCCCACGAACATGACGAAGGCGCAGGCGGCGTGGACCAGCCCGGCGAGGCGCCGCACCCCGGCGGAGAAGTGGGGGGCGAACCAGGGCTGCCAGAGCAGCACGCCCGTGCCCGCCAGCACCGCGATGAGGGGCAGCATCGACCAGTACATGAGCTTCTGGCCGGCGTTGTACTTGTGCGTCTCGCCGACGTCGGCGTGCTCCTTGCGCATGTAGGCGAACATGTGGCGCACCCAGCGCGAGTCGGCCGGGAGCCAGCGGTTGTCGGCCAGGTGCGACAGCGCGTACGGGTAGAACGTCAGCACCAGCGCCACCCCGGCCAGCGGGTGGATGAAGCGCAGCAGCGGCCCGCCGCCGAAGAGGGCGGAGAGCCAGAAGAAGAAGGGGCTGAAGAGGGCCAGCCCGGAGGTGAAGAGGGCCGTGAAGACGATGGCCACGGCCCAGTGCGTGACGCGGACCGCGTTGGTGTGGCGCAGGATGAGGTCGCCGTCCCGGGTGCTCATGGCTTCACCTCCCCGTCTGGCCGGTCCCCGGGCGGCACGTCGAGCGGCCCGTAGCGCATGTAGTGGAGCAGCCCGGCCACCAGCACGCCCGCCAGGGTGGCCACCCCGACGCCGCGCGCCAGGCCGCTGCGCCAGGCGCGCTGCACCAGCCCGACCTTGGGCCGGGCCGGCAGGCCGTAGGCCTCGGGCCGGTCGCCGTGCGGCAGGAGGTGGATGACGTGCGTCCCCCCCACGCCCCTGGGGTCGTAGACGGCCGCCCGGGTGAAGCCGCGCTCCCGCAGGTCCCCGAGCCGCTCCTCGGCCTCGAAGAGCATGTCCTGCTTGGAGCCGAAGTGGAGCGCCCCGGTGGGGCAGGACTTGATGCAGGCCGGCTCCAGGCCCACCGCCACCCGGTCGGAGCAGAGGGTGCACTTGTAGACCTTCGAGTCCCGCCCCGACAGCCGCGGGACGTCGAAGGGGCAGCCGGCCGTGCAGTAGCCGCAGCCGATGCACTGCTCCTCGTGGAAGTCGACGATGCCGTTGGAGTACTGGACGATGGCGCCCGGCGCCGGGCAGGCCCTCAGGCAGCCGGGGTCCTCGCAGTGGAGGCAGCCGTCCTTGAAGATGAGCCACTGCAGGGCGCCGTCGCGCTCCTCCTCGTGGAAGCGCATCAGGGTCCAGGACTGGTCGGAGAGGTCGGGCGGGGAGGTGTAGGAGCCCTCCTGGACGCCCACCACGTCGCGCAGGTCGTTCCACTCCATGCAGGCCGACTGGCAGGCCTTGCACCCGATGCAGCGGGAGACGTCGACGAGCTTGGCCACCTCCGGCGTGCGGCGCGCCGTGGGCGGCGTGGAGGTCCGGGCCGACTGGTTCTTGACGTCCAGCGATTGCAGGGCCATGGGCGCCTCACGCCTTCCGCACGTCGACCAGGAACGCCTTGAACTCCGGCGTCTGGATGTTGGCGTCGCCCACCGACGGGGTGAGCGTGTTGGTGAGGTAGCCCGGCCTGGTCAGCCCCTCGTACCCCCAGTGGATGGGCAGGCCGACGGTGTGGACCTCCTGCCCCTGCACCGCCAGCGTGCGGATGCGCCTGGTCACCATGGCCTTCACCTTGATCTCGCCGCGCCCCGAGCGGACCA
Source organism: Myxococcales bacterium (assembly GCA_021779335.1). Lineage (GTDB taxonomy): Bacteria > Myxococcota > Myxococcia > Myxococcales > Anaeromyxobacteraceae > JADKCZ01. Next base: position 1,894 of record JAJYAW010000169.1, read on the forward strand.
CCACCCGGTCGCCGTTCCGGATGCCGCGCAGCCTGGCCAGCCCCTCGCCGATCTCCACGAAGGCCTCGGGCTGCAGGACCGCCGCGATGCGGGTGTGCTTGGTCCAGAAGTGGAAGTGCTCGGTGAGCCGGTAGGTGGTGGCCACGAAGGGGAAGTCCCTGGCCGTGCCGAGCCGCGCCCGGTCCCGCTGGTAGACGCGGGCGGCCGGGTTGGAGATCACCCGGCCGAAGGGGTTCCTCGCCAGCGGCGTCTCGAACGGCTCGTAGTGCTCCGGGAAGGGCCCCTCGACGAGGCCGCCCAGCGCGAAGAGCTTGCCGACCCCCTCGGCGTTCATGATGAAGGGCGCCATCCCCTCGTCCGGCGGCGAGTCCACCTTGAAGTCCGGCACGTCGGCCCCGGCCCACGCCTTGCCGTTCCAGAAGACGAAGCGGCGGGTCGGGTCCCACGGCCTCCCGGCCGGATCGGCCGACGCCCGGTTGTAGAGGATGCGCCGGTTGGCCGGCCACGACCAGGCCCAGCCGGGCGTGTTGCCCAGGCCGGTGGGATCGGCCGCGTCGCGCCGGGCCATCTGGTTGCCGGCCTGCGTCCAGCTCCCGCAGAAGATCCAGCAGCCGGCGGCGGTGCTGCCGTCGTCCCGCAGGTGGACGAAGGTCGCCAGCTGCTCGCCGGCCCGGGCCAGCACCTTGGTCTTGTCCTTGGGGTCCGTCACGTCGGCCAGCGCCACGCCGTTGAACTCGCGGGCCAGCTCCCCGGCCGAGGGGGCGCGCGGGATCTGGTAGGGCCAGGGGAGCTTCACCACGGGGTCGGGGAAGGCGCCGCCCTCCTTCAGGTAGAGGTCGCGCACCGCCAGGAAGAGCTCGGCCATGATCTCCGGATCGCCCCTGGCCTCGCCGGGCGGGTCGGCCGCCTTCCAGTGCCACTGCAGCCAGCGGCCGCTGTTGACGAGCGAGCCGTCCTCCTCGGCGAAGCAGGTGGCGGGGAGCCGGAAGACCTCGGTCTGGATGCTGGCCGGGTCGACGGCGTTGAACTCGCCGTGGTCCTTCCAGAAGGTGGAGGTCTCGGTCTCGAGCGGATCGATGACCACCAGGTACTTCAGCCTGGAGAGCGCGCCGGTGAGCTTGGCCTTGTCCGGCACCGAGGCGAGCGGGTTGAAGCCCTGGCAGAAGTAGCCGTTGATCTTCCCCTCCGCCATGAGCTCGAAGGCCGCCAGGATGTCGTAGGTCTTGTCGTTCTTGGGGAGCCAGTCGTAGCGGAAGTCGTTCTCCTTGCGGGCCTCCGCCCCGTACCAGGCCTTGAGGAGCGAGACGAAGAACTTCGGGTAGTTCTGCCAGTAGTTCATCTGGCCGGGCCGCAGGGCCTTGGGCGTGCGCTTCGCCAGGTAGGTCGCGAGGTCCGGATCCTGCTCGGTGGGCAGGGTCAGGTAGCCCGGCAGCAGGTGGCTCATGACGCCCAGGTCGGTGAGCCCCTGGATGTTGGAGTGCCCGCGCAGCGCGTTCACGCCGCCGCCGGGGATGCCGATGTTCCCCAGCAGGAGCTGGATCATGGCGATGGCGCGGATGTTCTGCGAGCCGACCGAGTGCTGCGTCCAGCCCAGCGCGTAGAGGCTGGTCATGGCGCGGTCGGGCCGGGCCGTCGAGGCGATGAGGCCGCAGATCTCCTCGAAGTCCTTCACCGGCACGCCGGTCACGCTGGAGACCAGCTCCGGCGTGTAGCGCGCGTAGTGGCGCTTCATGGCCTGGTAGACGCAGCGCGGGTCGGTGAGCGTCGGGTCGACCCTGGCGAACCCGTGCTCGTCGAGGTCGTAGGCCCAGGTCTGCTTGTCGTAGGTCCGCCGGGCCTCGTCGTAGCCGGTGAAGAGCCCGTCGTCGAAGCCGTAGTCGGCGCGCAGGAGGAACGGGGCGTTGGTGTAGGCGGTGACGTACTCGCGCTGGATGGCGTCCTTCTCCAGCAGGTGGCGGATGACGCCGCCCAGGAAGGCGATGTCGGTGCCGGGCCGGAGCTGGGCGAACTTGTCGGCGACCGCGGCGGTGCGGGTGAAGCGCGGGTCCACCACCACGAGGCGCGCCCGGTTGGCGAGCTTGGCCTCGATGACCCACTTGAAGCCGCAGGGGTGGGCCTCCGCGGGGTTGCCGCCCATGACCAGCACGACGTCGGCGTTCTTGATGTCGGTCCAGTGGTTGGTCATCGCACCGCGGCCGAAGGTGGGGGCCAGACCGGCCACCGTGGGGCCGTGTCAAACACGCGCCTGGTTGTCGAGCGCCGTCATCCCGAGCGCCCGGATCACCTTGTTGGTGATGTACCCCGCCTCGTTGGAGGAGGCGGAGGCGGCCAGGAAGGCCACGCTGGTCCAGCGGTTGACCGTGACGTCGCCGGCCTTCTGCAGGAAGTTGGCGTCCCGGTCGTCCTTCATGAGCCGGGCGATGCGCTGCACCGCGAAGTCCCAGGTGACGCGCTTGAACTCGCGCTCGCCGGGGGCGCGGTACTCGGGGAAGCGGAGGCGGTGCGGGCTGTGGATGAAGTCGACCAGCGAGGCGCCCTTGGGGCAGAGGGTGCCGCGGTTGACCGGGTGGTCCGGATCGCCCTCGACGTGGATGATCTCGGTGCGGGCGTTCCTGGCCTTGTCGCCCAGCCCGTAGAGGATGACGCCGCAGCCCACCGAGCAGTAGGGGCAGGTGTTGCGGGTCTCCGAGGCGCGGGCCAGCTTGAACTCCCGCACCTCGGCGAGGACGCGGGCGGGGGAGAAGCCGAGCGCGGCGAGGCTGGAGCCGGCCAGGCCGCCGGCGGCGAGCTTGACGAACTGCCTGCGGGAGTATTCCACGCGGACCTCCGGGGCGAGGCCACAGCATACGCACCCGGGGCCTCGGACCTCGCGCCAGGCCCGGCGCCTCGTTGGGCTCCACCGACGGAGGGACCGGGCCGGGGGTGTGCGGAAGAGCGCAGGCGCCCCCGCGGTCACGACCGCCCGTCCCCGGGGCCGGCGGGACGCCGCCGGGGCCTACGCGTTGAAGCGGTACCCGATGCCCCGCACGGTCTCGAGGTGGCGGGGCGCCTCGGCGTCGTCGCCGATGTGGGCGCGCAGCCTGGCCACGAAGTTGTCCACCGTGCGCGCCGTGCCGAAGTAGGCGGCGCCCCAGACCGCCACCATGAGCTGCTCGCGCGAGTAGACGCGATCCGGGTGCGCCACGAAGAAGGCCAGCAGGTCGAACTCGCGGGTGGTGAGCTCCAGCGTCCGGCCCTCGACGGTGGCCCGCCGCGCCACCAGGTCCAGGGTCACCGGCCCGGCCCGCTTGACCCCCTGCGCCTCGCCCGTCTCGCCGCGGCCGCGGCGCCGCCGCAGCAGCGCCCCGATGCGGGCCAGCAGCTCCTTGAGCGAGAAGGGCTTGGTCATGTAGTCGTCGGCCCCGAGCTGCAGCCCGGCCACCTTGTCCGACTCGTGCCCCTTGGCCGAGAGGATGAGCACCGGCAGGTCCGGGTCCTCGCGCCGCAGCTCCCGGATGATCTCCAGGCCGGAGAGGCGCGGCAGCATGAGATCGACCACCAGCAGGTCGAAGCGCTCGGTGCGCGCCAGCTGGAGGCCGGTCTCGCCGTCGGCGGCGGAGCGGACCGCGTACCCCTCCATGCCCAGGTTGAGCTGCAGGCCGCGCAGGATGGACGGGTCGTCCTCGATGACCAGGATGCGCTCGCTCACGCGGCCCTCCCCTTGGCGGGCGGCGAGGCGGGCTCGGCCGCCGGCAGCGCCACGGTGAAGGTGGCCCCGTGCCCCACCTCGGAGGCCACGCTGATGCGCCCGCCGTGCGCCACCACGATGTGCTTGACCATGGCCAGCCCCAGCCCCGAGCCCTCGATGGTCCGCTCCAGCGGATCGCGGGCCCGGTAGAACTTGTCGAAGATCCGCTTCTGGTCCGGGAGCGCGATGCCCGGGCCGTTGTCGGTGACGGTGAGGAGCACGGTCGGGCCGCTGCGGGCGGCGCCCACGGTGATGACCTTCTCCGGGCCGGTGTACTTGTGGGCGTTGTTGAGCAGGTCGAGGAGCGCGCCGCTGAGCGCCTCGCGGTCGGCCATGACGGCGGGCAGGCCGGGCTCCACCTCCCGCCGCACCTGGGCCGGGTGGGAGAGCCGCTGCGGCTCGAAGGCCTGCAGCGCGGCGTCGATGATGGGCTCCACCGGCTGGCGCAGGAACTGGTAGGTGCGCCGGCCCGACTCCATGCGGGCCCAGTCGAGCAGCCGGTTGATGAGGCCGGAGAGGCGGCCGGTCTCCTCGGCGATGATCTCCAGCGCCTCGCGCTGCCGCTCCGGGTCCGGCAGCCGCCCGAGCTGGAGCGTCTCCACGAACATGCGGATGGAGGTGAGCGGGGTGCGCAGGTCGTGGCTCACCTTGTTGACGAAGTCGGTCTGCAGCCGGGCCACCCGCGCCTCCCGCTGCACCACCAGCAGGGTGGCCGCCGTGCCGCCCACGGTGGTGGCCACCAGGGCCAGGATCAGCCCGCCGAAGACGTAGTCGCGGGCGGCGGCGCCGAAGACCAGGATGAGCACGCCCACCGCCAGCATGAGGGCGGCCGGGACGAAGACGAAGCCGACGATGAGGGGCAGGACGCGGCG
>JAJYAW010000170.1 GCA_021779335.1 Myxococcales bacterium
GCCTGGCCGTCCGCCTAGCCACCCCACCTCCGGAGACCCGCACCCGTGCCGACCCGCCCCTCGATCTTCGCCCTCGCCTCGCTCGGCCTCCTCCTCCTCAACCCCCTCCTCGCCCGCGCCGCCGAGCCGGCCGCCGAGCCGGCCGGCGGCGAGGTGCTGCGCGCCACGCTCGACAACGGCCTGCGGGTGGTGGTGGTCCGGAACCGGCTGGCGCCGGTGGTGACCACCGAGGTGAACTACCTGGCCGGCTCCGACGAGGCGCCGGACGGGTTCCCGGGCATGGCGCACGCGCAGGAGCACATGATGTTCCGGGGCAGCCCCGGGCTCTCGGCGGCGCAGCTCTCGCACCTCATGGCGCTCACCGGCGGCGAGTTCAACGCCGACACGCAGCAGACGGTGACGCAGTACTTCCTGACGGCGCCGCGGGAGCTGCTCGCCGTGGCGCTGCGGCTCGAGGCCGAGCGCATGCGCGGCGCGCTCGACAGCGAGCCCCTCTGGGCCGAGGAGCGCGGCGCCATCGAGCAGGAGGTGTCCCGCGACCTCTCCAACCCCCAGTACGTCTCCTCGGTGCGCCTGCAGGAGCGGCTCTTCGCCGGCACCCCCTACGCGCACGACGCCCTCGGCACCCGCCCCTCCTTCGAGCGGACCACCGGGGCCATGCTCAAGGCGTTCCACGACGCCTGGTACGCCCCCAACAACGCCATCCTGGTGATCGTGGGCGACGTCGACCCGCCCCAGGCGCTGGCGGCCGCCCGGGAGGCCTTCGGCGCCATCCCGCGGCGCCCGGTGCCGGCGCGGCCGGCCATCGCGCTCCGGCCGCTGGAGGCGGCCCACGTCGCGCTCGACACCGACGAGCCCTACGGCTCGGCCATCGTCGCCTTCCGCCTCCCCGGCTACGACAGCCCGGACTACGCGGCCGGCCAGATCCTGGCCGACGTGCTGGACAGCCAGCGCAGCGACCTCTCCGCCCTGGTCCCGCAGGGGAAGGCGCTCTTCGCCGGGTTCGGCGGCGGCGCGCTGCCGGCGGCCGGGTTCGGCTACGCCATGGCCGGCTTCCCCCAGGGCGGCGACGGCGACGCGCTCTTGAAGCAGGTGCGGGCCATCGTGGCCCGCTACGCCAAGGAGGGCGTGCCCGCCGACCTGGTGGAGGCGTCGAAGCGGCACGAGGTCGCCGACGCCGAGTTCCAGCGGAACTCCATCTCCGGGCTCGCCGCGGCCTGGTCCCAGGCGCTCGCCGTGGAGGGGCGCGCCTCGCCCGACGACGACGTGGCGGCCATCCGCCGGGTCACCGTCGAGGACGTGGACCGCGTGGCGCGCCAGTACCTCCTCGACGACCGGGCCATCACGGCCGTGCTCACGCCGCGCCCCTCGGGGCGGCCGGCCGCCTCCAGGGGCTTCGGCGGCGGCGAGTCCTTCGCCCCGGCGCGGGCCGAGGCCGTCGAGCTCCCGGCCTGGGCGCGGGAGGCGGAGCGGCTGCCGCCGCCGCCGACCTCCAGGGTCCACCCCACCGTGGTGGAGCTCCCCAACGGCCTGCGGCTCATCGTGCAGCCCGAGTCGATCAGCCGGACCGTCACCGTGCAGGGGCAGGTGCGGAGCAACCCCGGCCTGCAGGAGCCGCCGGGGAAGGAGGGGGTGGCCGAGCTCCTCGGCGGCCTCTTCTCCTACGGGACCGCCTCGCTGGACCGGATCGCGTTCCAGAAGGCGCAGGACGACATCGGCGCGGAGCTCGAGGCGGGCCCCCGCTTCTCCCTGCGCGTGCCGTCCGACGGCTTCGAGCGCGGCGTGGAGCTCCTGGCCGGCGACCTGCTCCACCCGGCCCTGCCGGCGGCGGGCTTCGCGGTGGCGCGGCAGGAGCTGGCCTCGTCGCTGGCGGGCCGGCTGCGCAGCCCGGGGTACCTGTCGCGCCGGGCCCTGCGCGCCGGGCTCTACCCCGCGGGCGACCCGAAGCTGCGGCAGGCCACCCCCGCCACGGTGGGCGCCCTCACCCTCGACGACGTGCGGGCCTACCACGCCGCCGTCTTCCGCCCCGACCTGACCACCATCGTGGTGGCGGGCCAGGTGACCCCGGCGGAGGCGCTGCGGGTGGTGGAGGCCGCCTTCGGCGCCTGGACCGCCCACGGGGAGCCGCCGGCCACCGACGACCCGCCGGTGCCGCCCAGCCGCCCCTCCGCGTCCGCCGTGCCGGACGCCAGCCGGGTCCAGGCCGAGGTGACGCTCGCCGAGACCATCGGCATCACCCGCACCGATCCCGACTACGACCGGCTCACGCTCGGCAACCGCGTCCTCTCCGGCGCCTTCTACGCGTCGCGCCTCTACCGCGACCTCCGGGAGAAGGCGGGGCTCGTCTACACGGTGGACTCCTTCCTCGAGGCCGACCGGACGCGGGGCGTCTTCGGCGTGGCCTACGCCTGCGACCCGCCCAAGGCGGCGCGCGCGCGGGCCATGGTGGAGCGGGACCTGCGGGACCTGCAGCGCACGCCGCTCGGGCCGGCCGAGCTGCGGCTGGCGAAGACGCTGCTGGTGCGGAGCGTCCCGCTCTCCGAGGCGAGCGTGGAGGCGGTGGCCGGCGGCCTCGTCTCCCGCTCGGTGGAGGGGCTGCCGCTCGACGAGCCGGTCCGCGCCGCCCGCCGCTACCTGCAGATGACGGCCGAGGAGGTGCGCGACGCCTTCGCCCGCCGCATCCGCCCGGCCGCCTTCGTCGAGGTGACGCTGGGGCCGCCGGGTCCGTGAGCGGGGCCGCCCCGGCGGCGGCGGGCCGCTCACCGGTGCGCCCGGGGCGGCTCCTTCCCTTCGGGCTCGAGCTGGCGCCACTGCCACATGGGCGCGTGGCCGTGGTTGCCGATGGAGATCATCCGGATCATCTTCAGGTTGATCCAGGCGAAGCGCACCAGCTGCCAGGGCAGGAAGGTCCTGAGGAAGAGCGTGAAGCGCGACGGGGTGGGGACCAAGAAGGTCTGATCGCTGGGCCTGGGCACGGGTCGCTCCGCTCACTCGGGAAGGAGCCACCAGCCCGGGCGGGCCTTGGCCTTGTAGATGAACATGTGGTGCAGGATCTTCTTGATCCAGTGGCCCGCCAGGCCGATCTCGCCGTAGGTGAAGTGCAGGTCGCGGCCGAACTCCGGGTACTTCTCGTAGTCCGGCACGATGGGGAACATGGTCATGGAGGCGGCCGAGCCGCCCAGCCAGCTCGAGCCGGCCGAGGCGACGCAGGAGGCGCCGATCTCCCCCATGGAGGCGGTGCGGGTCGGGCCCGGCAGCCCCATGACGACCATCCCGTAGATCGACTCGGCCACCGCCTTGGCCATGACGGCCGAGGGCATGCCGGTGCGCGGCGGCGCCGGCGAGATGGGCGTGCCCCGCTTGCTCTTGCGCGGCTGGGAGATGGCGTGCGGCGGGGCGAAGGCGATGCCGATGGCGAAGACGTTCGGGAAGCGCGGGGTCTGGTAGGTCTTGGGCCAGTCGGCGGCGCGCCACGCCTCGAAGGGTTTGGGCGTGTAGTCGGCGTCGACCCGCATGAACCCGCTGGGCGCGAAGAGCTCGGCCGTCAGGTCGGCGCCCTCCCGGCCGAAGGCCTTGATGGGCTGCCCGGCGAAGGGCGGCAGCAGCATGGCGAAGTCGAACGCCAGGGCGTGCTCCTCGCCGTCGAGCGTCTCGTAGTGGACGGTGCCGGGCTCCACCTTCTGGACGTGGGCCCCGGTGATCCACTCGATGCCGCGCTCCGCGTAGAGGGACTCGGCGAAGGTCTTGCTGTGGACCCGGTAGCCGCCCCGGCGCAGGTGCACCCCGCCCACGCCGAAGTCGCCCAGCTCGGCCTCGTTGGTGAGGAAGACCACCCGCGCCTGGTCCCGCACGCCGGCCTGCCGCAGCGTGAACTCCACGTTGAAGGCGTACTCGAAGGCCGCCCCCTCGCAGGTGCACAGGCCGTGGCCCACCCCGACCACCAGGGTGAGCTTCTCCCCCCGGCGCATCCGCTCGATGGCCTGCTGGAGCGCCTGGCCGGCCAGGGCGGCGTGATCGTGGGTGCAGACCGAGAGGCTGTTGGCCTCGGGCCCCAGCCCCGGCGTGGCGCCGAAGTTGAGGCGCGGCCCGGTGGCGTTGACGAGGTAGTCGTAGGGGACGCGGCTGCGCGCGCCGGCGTCCGGGCCGGTGGACTCGACCACCACGTGGGGCGAGGCCTCCTCGGCGCCGCCCTCCGGCCACAGCTCGACGGCGCGCGCCTGGCGGAACTCGATGCCGCTGCGCCGGTAGACCGGCGCGAGGTCGAAGACCACCTGCTCCGGCTGCAGCATCCCGACCCCGACCCAGATGTTGGACGGGATCCAGTTGTAGGTCGGCTTCGGCGAGACCACCGTGACCTGGTGCTCGCCGGGCAGCTGCCGCCGCAGCAGGAGCGCCGCCGTGTGTCCGCCGATGCCCGCGCCCAGCACGACCACTCGCGCCATGGAAGCCTCCTGGCCGGCGAACCCCCGCCGGCGCGACCGCGTCCAGGTGTGATGGTCTTCCTTGCTCCTGGGTTCAACCAGGTGGGGGCGCCATGAGGGCTGCCCCCAGGGGGGGGCCGCAGAGCGCCCTCGTCAGGCCGGGATGGCGTCCGCCTCGACGTACTTGGCCATGATGTCCCCGATGGGCACGAGGCGGTAGGGCGCGCCCCCGAGCGTCACGTCCTCTCCCGCCGACGTCCGGTAGAAGACCCGGTCGCCGATGGTGATCTCGCTCGCGTCGGCGGCGGGCAGCGCCTCGACGATCCCCTCCGCCGGCGCCTCGCGGGCCGAGTCGGGCAGGTAGATGCCGCCGGCGCTCAGCGCCTCGGCCTCCACGCGGCGCAGGAGAACGTTCCCGTTGAGTGGCTGAAAGGCCATGTGCTCCTCCTGGGTGCTGCTGGCTGGTTGGGGTTGGCCTCTAGGCCGGCGCGGTGGCGCCGAGCCTGAGGAGCTGGTCGATGCGGGGCTTGTCGAAGCCCACGATCATCCGTCCGTCGATGTCGAGCTGCGGCACGCCCATCTGGCCGCTGCGGGCCACCATGCGCTGGGCCGCCTTCTCGTCCCTGGAGACGTCCACCTCCCGGAAGTCGACGGCGTGCTGGCGCAGGTAGGCCTTGACGCGCGTGCACCAGGAGCACGACGGGGTGGTGAAGACCGTCACGTGGTGGGCCGCGGGGCGCCCGGCCGCGCCGGCCGGCCCGGCCGGCGCCACGTCGAGCAGCGCGCGCGCCAGCCCGTCCGCCGACTGCACGCCGGCGGCGCGGCGCACGGCCTTGCCGCGCTCCACCAGCACCACCGTCGGCACGGCGGACACCCCGAACCGGCGGTGGACGTCCTTGACCAGGCCCACGTCGACGAGCGCCGCCGGCACCTCGGGGTGCGCGGCGCAGAACCGCTCGAACTCGGGGCGCGCCCTCCGGGCCGCCTCGGAGAAGTCGCCGAAGAAGCCGAGGAGCATCGGGGCGGTGGCCGCCTCGACGGCGGCGAGCAGGGCTTCGGAAGAAGTGGCGATCTCCATGACCTCGGTCCTCTGGCTGGGTGGGGGCTCTCCGCTGTGGAGCCACCGGGCCGGCCCCAGGTTCGCCCCGCGGGAAGTGTCCGGAGGGCCGAACCCAGCCGGGGGCCACTGGCTCTCGCAAGAGGCGGTCCGTGCGCGCCAGGAGGAGCCTCGCCGATGAAGCGCCGAAAGCGGCTCGCAGCACCCCCGACCTCAGCGGCCGAGGCCCTGGCGGCGCCGGCCGCCGGTCTCCCGGTGGTGGAGGCCCCCGTCCGCCCGCCGGCGAGGCCGCGCCGGCGGAGCCGCTGGGCGGCGGTCGTGACCCGGCGCCGCGCCGTCCAGGCCGGCGTCGGGGTCGCCCTCTACTGGGCCATCGGGCCGGGCGGCCTGCCCCTCACCTGGGTCATCCTGGGCGGCTCCGCGGCCGGCGTCGTGCTCGGCAAGTTCTTCTGCCGCTGGATGTGCCCCATGGGCGCCGTCATGGAGCTCATGGTGGGGGCGGGCGGCGAGAAGCAGCGCAGCCTGTACATGTACAACAAGGTGGGCTGCCCCATCGCCTGGGCGGGCGGCCTCCTCAACAAGCTGAGCCTCTTCCGCGTCCGCCTCCGCCCCGACCGCTGCACCGACTGCAACCGCTGCGACGAGGCCTGCTACGTGGCCACCCTCTCGACCGGCCGCAGCCTGCACGTCGCCGGGCAGGTCAACGCCTCGACCGACTACACCTGCTCCCGCTGCCTCGCCTGCGTGGGCGCCTGCCCCACCGGGGCCCTCACGGTCGGCCTGGCCGGCCCGAGGGTGCTGCCCGGCGGGCCCGCCGGCGGCACCCCTTGAGCGGCGGCCGAACCCCGGCCGGCGCGGCGGGCTCCGACCTGGGAGGAGCCCGCCAGCCATGATCCCCGCCCTGCTGCCCCTCCTCGCGCCCCTCTTGCTCGCCTCGCCGCCGCCCCCCGCCGCCGCGTGCACGGGGGCGC
>JAJYAW010000171.1 GCA_021779335.1 Myxococcales bacterium
GGGCGGGGGCGGCGCGAGCGCGCGCGGACGGATGTCACCAATCGTCACGTGACCTCGACGCCGGTTTCGCCGCCGCGGCGCGCACCTGCGCGCCACATGAGGACCTTCGGTGAACCAGGACCGGTGGTCGGCGCCATGCCGCGCGTCCGTGCGACCCCTCGCCGCGCCCAGGGTGGCGCGCACCCCTGGGTCGCGCCACGGCGCGCGGCCGACTCCAGCGAGCGGCATGGCCCCGGTGGGACGCGGTCGCGGTGCGGCGTGCGGTCGCACCCGGAGCCTGCTAATCAAGGGGCTGGATGAACGCCCCCGTCCCGACCGTCCCGACCGCGCCGACCGCCGCGCCGGCGCCGGCCCCCCGCCCCCGCTCGCTCCTCCCGGCCGAGCACGGCGCCTGGGGGCAGCTCGCCATGCCCCTCCTGTCGGCGCTGGCGCTCGGCGCACCCTCGGCCGCCGCCCTGCTCCTCGCCGCCGCCACCGTGCTCGCCTTCCTGGCCCACGAGCCGTGGCTGGTGGTGCTGGGCCACCGCGGCGCGCGCGCCCGCGCCGAGGCGGGCGAGCGGGCGGGGCGGGTCATGTGGCGGCTCCTGGGCGCCGCGGCGGTCAGCGGCCTGGCCGGCGTCTGGCTGGCCCCGCCGGCGGCGCGGCTGGCCCTGGTGGTCCCGGCGGCGCTGGCGGCCGCGGTGGTGGCCTTCGTGCTCGCGAGGCGGGAGCGGACCGTCCCGGGCGAGCTCACCGTGGTCTCGGCGCTCGCCTCCTCCGGCCTCGCCGTCGCCCTGGCCGGCGGCGCCAGCCCCACCGCCGCGGCGGCGGCCACGCTGACCTGGGTGCTGGCCTTCGCCTCGTCGGTCTTCGCGGTCCAGGTCGTGCTGGTGCGGGCGCGCTCCCGGGGCGAGGAGGAGCACGGCGGGCGCAACGCGCTGCTGGCCTTGCTCGTCGCCGGCGGCGGCTCCGCGGCGGGCCTGGCCGCCGGCCTCGGCTGGGCCGTGCCGGCCGCGGTGGCCCCGACCGCCCTCCTCTCCCTGGTGGTCTGCCTGGCGCCCTTCTCGGCGCGGCAGCTCCGGACCCTGGGGTGGGGGCTGGTGGCGGCGACCTCGTCCTCGCTCGCCCTCCTGGTCTGGCTGCTGCGCGCCTGAGCTACGCCCCGAAGACGCGCGCGAAGATCGTGTCCACGTGCTTCAGGTGGTACTCGAGCGCGAAGCAGGCGTCGATCTCGGCGTCGCCGAGGAGGCGCGACACCTCCCCGTCCCGCTTGAGCGCGGTCCGGAAGTCCACCTGCTCCTCCCAGACCTTCATGGCGTTGCGCTGGACGTAGACGTACGCCTCCTGCCGGGCCACGCCCTTGCCCACCAGCGCCAGCAGCACCCGCTGCGCCTCGTAGAGGCCGCCGGTCTGGTCCAGGTTCTGCTGCATGCGGGCCGGGTAGACCCGCAGGTTCTCGATCATGCCGGCGAAGCGGTGCAGGCTGAAGTCCAGGGTGATGGTGGCGTCCGGCCCGATGACCCGCTCCACCGAGGAGTGGCTGATGTCGCGCTCGTGCCAGAGCGCCACGTCCTCCAGCGCCGCCAGGGCCCAGCCGCGCAGCAGGCGGGCCATGCCGGTCAGGTTCTCGGAGAGGATGGGGTTGCGCTTGTGCGGCATGGCCGACGAGCCCTTCTGGCCCGCCGTGAACGGCTCCTCCGCCTCGCGCACCTCGGTCCGCTGCAGGTGGCGCACCTCGGTGGCGTGCTGCTCCAGCGTGGCGCCGCAGAGCGCCAGCGCCGCGAAGTACTCGGCGTGCCGGTCGCGGTTGACGACCTGCGTGGCCGCCGCCTCGCCGCCGGCCAGGCCGAGCCGCTCCATCACGAAGGCCTCGACCCTGGGGTCGACGTTGGCGAAGGTGCCCACCGCGCCGGAGATCTTGCCGACCGCCACCGTCCGGCCGGCCGCCGCCAGCGCGGCCCGGCGGCGCTGCCAGGCGTCGTACCAGCCGGCCAGCTTGAGGCCGAAGGTGACCGGCTCGGCGTGGATGCCGTGGCTGCGCCCCATCATCGGGGTCCGCTTGTGCTCCAGCGCCCGCTGCTTCACCGCCGCCAGCACCCGGTCGACGCCGCCCAGCAGGAGCGCGGTGGCCTCCTTGAGCTGCACCGCCAGGGTGGTGTCGAGGACGTCGGAGGAGGTCATCCCCTTGTGGAGGTGGCGCGCCTCCGGGCCGCCCTTCTCCTCGGCCCAGGTGAGGAAGGCGATGACGTCGTGCTTGACCGTCTTCTCGACCTCCTCGATGCGGGCCACGTCGGCGGCGGTGATCTGGTAGCCGTCGAAGGTCCGCTTGAGCTTCTGCAGGTCCTCGGCCGGCACCTGGCCGAGCCCGACCATGGCCTCGCAGGCCAGCAGCTCCACGTCGAGCCAGATGCGGTAGCGCCGCTCGCCGGTCCAGATGCGCCCCATCTCGGCGCGGGTGTAGCGGGGGATCATGTCGGTCCTCCTCCTGTGTCGTGCCCTACCGTCCGGTCGACCCGAAGCCGCCGGCGCCGCGCCCGGTCTCCTCGAGCGCCTCCACCACCTCGAGCACCGCCCGGGTCACCGGCGCGACGACCAGCTGGGCGATCCGCTCGCCCCGCTCGAAGCTCACCCTCGCCTGGCCGTGGTTGACCAGGATGCACTTCACCTCGCCGCGGTAGTCCGCGTCGATCGTGCCCGGCGCGTTGAGGAGCGTCACGCCGTGCCTGGCCGCCAGGCCCGAGCGCGGCCGCACCTGCCCCTCGAAGCCGGGCGGGATCTCCAGGGCCAGGCCGGTGGCCACCAGGGCCCGCGCGCCGGGGTCCAGCGCCACCGGCTCGTCGGCCCTGAGATCCAGGCCGGCGGCCAGCTCGGTCTCGTAGCGCGGCAGCGGCAGCGGCTCGCCGCGCCCGCCCACCCTGGTCACCCTCAGCACCACCGACCTGCCGCTCATGCGTGCTCCTCCAGAAACGATGCGGGGCGGCGCGCCCTGGACAGGCGGCCGCCCCGTGGTCCCGCCGGAGGCGGCCTAGGCCTTGGGCGCCTCGCCGGTCGGCGCGGCGGCCTTGCCGGCCGCGTCGGCCAGCGCCTCCTTGCGGGAGAGCCGGATCTTGCCGGCGCGGTCCACCGAGATGACCTTGACCATCACCTCGTCGCCCTCGGAGAGCACCTCGGAGACGCTCTTGACGCGCTTGTCGGAGAGCTCCGAGATGTGGATGAGGCCGTCGGTGCCCGGGAAGATCTCCACGAAGGCGCCGAACTCCGCGATCTTCCGGACCGTGCCGGTGTAGATGCGGCCGACCTCGGCCTCCTGCGTCAGGTTCTGGATCATCTTGATGGCCGCCAGCACGGCCTCCGCGTTGGAGGAGGCGATGGCGATCTGGCCGCTGTCCTCGATGTTGATGGAGCAGCCGGTGCGGGCGGTGATGTCCTTGATGACCTTGCCGCCGGGGCCGATGACGTTCTTGATGAACTCGGGGCGGATCTTGATGGTGGTGATGCGCGGGGCGTACTTGGAGACGTCGGCGCGGGGCGCGTCGATGGTCTTGGCCATCTCGCCGAGGATGTGCTTGCGGCCGGCGGCGGCCTGGTTGAGCGCCGCCTCCATGATCTGCCGCGTCACCCCGCCGATCTTGATGTCCATCTGGATGGAGGTGATGCCGGCGGCGGTGCCGCACACCTTGAAGTCCATGTCGCCGAGGTGGTCCTCGTCGCCCAGGATGTCGGAGAGGATGGCGATCTTCTCGCCCTCCTTGATGAGCCCCATGGCGATGCCGGCCACCGGCGCCTTGATGGGCACGCCGGCGTCGAGCAGCGCCAGCGAGCCGCCGCACACCGAGGCCATCGAGGACGAGCCGTTGGACTCCATGATGTCGGAGACCAGGCGGACCACGTAGGGGAACTTGGCGACGTCGTCCGGGAGCACGGCCTTGAGGGCCCGCTCGGCCAGCACGCCGTGGCCGATCTCGCGGCGGCCGGCGCCGCGCAGGAACTTGCACTCGCCCACCGAGAAGGGCGGGAAGTTGTAGTGGAGCATGAACCGCTTGTAGGTCATGCCCGTCAGCCCCTCGATGCGCTGATCGTCGGTGCCGGTGCCGAGGGTGGCGCCCACCAGGGCCTGGGTCTCGCCGCGGGTGAAGAGCGCCGAGCCGTGCACGCGGGGCAGCAGCCCCACCTCGCAGGTGATCTTGCGGATGTCGGTCGTGCCGCGGCCGCCGATGCGCTTGCCCTCGTCGGTGATCATCTTGCGCATGTACTCGTACTTCACGTCCTCGTAGTAGCCCTTGATCTCCTTCTCGCGGAGCGCGAGGGCGGCGAGCCTGGCGGCGTCGCCGGCGGCCTCGTCCTTGAGGGCCTTGAGGAGCTCCTTCTTGATCTCCGAGAGCCGGCCGTAGCGGTCGTGCTTCTCGTGGCGGCCGTAGGCCTCCTTGACCTTCTCCCAGGTCAGCTGCTTGACCTTGGCCCGGAGCGCCTCGTCCGAGGTGGGCGGCTCGAAGGCCTTCTTCTGCTTGTTGCCCGACTTCTGGTGCAGCTCGAGCTGGGCGGCGATGAGCGGCTGCGCGGCGGCGTGGCCGAAGAGGAGCGCGTCGACCATGACGGCCTCGCTGACCTCCCGGGCCCCGCCCTCCACCATGGTGATGGCGTCCCGGGAGGCGGCCATGATGACGTCCAGGTCGCACTCGGCCCGCTGGGCCAGGGTGGGGTTGGCCACGAACTGGCCGTTGAGCCGGCCCACGCGCACGCCGGCGAACGGGCCGTTGAACGGCACGTCGGAGCACTGCAGGGCGGCCGAGGCGGCCGTCAGGGCCAGCACGTCGGTGTCGTTCTCCTGGTCGAAGGAGACCACCGTGGCGATGATCTGCGTCTCGTTGGCGTAGCCGTCGGGGAAGAGGGGCCGGCAGGAGCGGTCGATGATGCGGGAGATGAGCGTCTCGCGCTCGGTGAGCCGCCCCTCGCGCTTGAAGTAGCTGCCCGGGATGCGGCCGGCGGCGTAGAGCTTCTCCTGGTAGTCGACGGTGAGGGGGAAGAAGTCGATCCCCTCCTTCTTCTCGTTGGCCGAGACGACCGTGACCAGCACGATGGACTCGCCCATGCGGGTCCAGATCGAGCCGTGGGCCTGCTTGGCCACCTTGCCGGTCTCGAGGGAGATGTCCTTGTCGCCGACCTTGGCGGTGACGGTGAACGGAGTCATGTGGTCCTCTTCCTGAAAGGGTGGCCGGCGCGTCGGCGCCCGCTGCCCGGTTGGCCCGCGCCGGCAAGCGCCCTGGGGGGCCTGGAAGAGGTGCCTCTGTTCCTCACTCCGGGGCCCCTCGGCGGCGGAGGGGCGGCGGAGTCGGAAACGGAGGCGCGCCTGACAGGTTCCCCGAAGGCCCGTGTCGCGCGGGGTGCTTCGGCCGCGCCGCCGGCCGGTCCGGGCCGGAGGCGCGAGCGCCCCGGCCAGGCTGGCCCGGGGCGCCGGAGCTGCGTGCTACTTGCGGATGCCCAGCTGCTCGATGAGCGTCTTGTAGCGGGCCACGTCGACGGTCCGGAGGTAGTCCAGGAGCCGGCGGCGCTGGCCCACCAGCTTGAGGAGGCCGCGGCGGCTGTGGTGGTCCTTCTTGTGGGTCTTGAAGTGCTCGGTGAGGTAGGTGATGCGCTCGCTCAGCAGCGCCACCTGGACCTCGGGCGACCCGGTGTCCTTGTCGTGCCGCTTGAACTTCTGGATGAGCTCCTGCGTCTTCTCCTGCACGATCGCCATAGCTGCTCCTTTGCCTGGTTCGCCGGTCACCGCCGCGGGGGCGAAGGCGTGCGCCGCGGGCGGCCGTGAACGGCCGTGAGGGCGGGTGTTTAAGCCATTACGGGGGGCTAGTCAACGAGGTCGGCCGGGGTCAGCATGACCCGGATGGGCCGGAGCTGCCCGTCGCGGAGCTCGGCCACCGCCAGCAGGCGGCCGCCCGGCCCGAGGACCCGGCGCAGCCCGTCCTCGCCGGGGGCGGTGATCTGCTTCCCCTGCGCCACCGCCCGGGCCCGCGGCGCGTCCACCTCGACCACCGGAAAGGCGAGGGCGTCGACGGCGGGCACCAGCCGGGCCCGCAGCGCCTCGCGCCCCGCCTTGCCGGTCGCGGCGAGCGCCTCGATCTCGGCGAGCCCCAGCGCGCCCTCCAGCGAGAAGCCCCCGGCCTCGGTGCGTCGGAGCGCGGCCAGGTGGGCCGGGACGCCGAGGGCGGCGCCCAGGTCGGCCGCCAGCGTCCGCACGTAGGTCCCCTTGCCGCAGCGCACCTCGAGCCGGGCCAGCCGCAGGCCGTCCGGGCCGGTGGGCCCGAGCCCGCCGAGCCGCAGCGAGTGGACCTGCACCAGGCGCGGCTCGCGGTCCACCACCTCGCCGGCGCGGGCCGCCTGGTGGAGCCGCCGGCCGCCCACCCGCACCGCCGAGTACATGGGCGGCAGCT
>JAJYAW010000172.1 GCA_021779335.1 Myxococcales bacterium
GCCCCGGGGCGGCCCGGGAGGCCCTCGGCCTGGCGGCGCCGCGGGGCTGAGGTGCCCGGCGGGTGGTCCATCCTCCCGGTGCTTGCGCCGCGCCGCGCCGCCGTTATCGTCACGCCATGCGCCTCCTCGACCAGCACTGCGCCTCCGGCCGGGGCGGCCTGCAGCGGCTCGGCGAGGCGGCGCTGGCGGCCGGGCTCCAGGAGCTGGCCGGCTGGGCGCTCAGCGACGGCGCCACGCGGCTGCAGCGGGCCTTCCGCTTCCGCGACTTCGCCGAGGCGATGCGCTTCGTGGACGCCATGGCCGCGGTGGCGGAGCGGGAGGGGCACCACCCCGACTTCTCGGTCCACTGGAGCCGGGTGGACGTCACCCTCTGGACCCACGACGCCGGCGGCCTGACGCAGAACGACCTGGTGCTGGCGGCCCGCCTGGGCGCCCTCCCGGAGGCCCGCGCCGCGGCGGCCTGAGGGACCGCCGCGCTGGCAACCCCGCCGGACCGGGGTTACAAGGTGCGGGTGGCCCGCCCCATCTCCATCCTGATCTTCCTGGCCGTCGCCCTGGGCATCCTGGGCGGGATGCACGGCTACCTGTGGGTCCGGCTGGTCCGGGATCCGGGGCTGCCGGAGCCCTGGCGCCGCCTCGCCACCTGGGCGCTCGTCGCCGGCGCGGTGCTCATCCCGGCCGGGATGTTCTCGGCGCGGCTGGCCGGCGTGCAGCTGTCCCGCTCGCTCCCGCTGGCCGCCTTCGTCTGGCTCGGCCTGGCCTTCCTCCTCGCCAGCGCCCTCCTGGCGGTCGACGCCGTGCGGCTCCTGGTCTTCGTCGCCAGCCAGCTGGGCGACTGGGTGCGCCACGTGCCCGACGCCCCGGCGGACCCCTCGCGCCGCCAGCTCCTGGCGCGGGCGGCGGCGGGCGGGGCGCTGGTGGTGGCGAGCGGCGCCGGCGTGCTCTCGCTGCGCAGCGCCACCGGCCCGGCCGAGATCGACGAGGTGCCGGTCCGGCTGGCCCGGCTGCCGCGCGCCCTCTCCGGCTTCACCATCGCCCAGGTGAGCGACCTGCACGTCGGCCCCACCATCCGCGAGCGCGAGGTGCGCCGCATGGTGGATCAGGTCAACGCCCTCAGGCCCGACGCCGTCGCCATCACCGGCGACCTGGTGGACGACAGCACCGCCGCGCTCGGCGACATCATCGGCCACCTGACCAGGCTGCGGGCGCCCCACGGCGTCTTCTTCGTCACCGGCAACCACGAGTACTACGCGGGCGCCGAGGCCTGGATGGCCTTCCTCTCCGGGCTCGGCATCCGCGTGCTGCGCAACGAGCGGGTCGCGCTGGGCGACGGCGCGCCCGGCGGGGCCACCTTCGACCTGGCCGGGGTGAACGACGTGAGCGCCGCCCAGCGGGATCCCGCCTCGCCCATGGACCTGCCGGCCGCGCTGGCCGGGCGGGATCCGGACCGGGGCCTGGTGCTCCTGTCGCACCAGCCGCGGCTCGCCGAGATGGGGGCGGCGGTGCGCGCCGGCGTGGAGCTGCAGCTCTCCGGCCACACCCACGGCGGCCAGCTCTTCCCCTGGACCCTGGCGGTGCAGGCCGTCTTCCCCTACGTGAAGGGGCTGCACCGCCACGTGGTGGGCGGCCAGGACGGGCTGGTCTACGTGCACCGCGGCACCGGCTACTGGGGCCCGCCCATGCGGCTCGGCTCGCCGCCGGAGATCGCCAAGCTGGTGCTGACCGCCTAGGGTCGGCGGCGGGCGCGGCAGGAGCGGAGGGCGCATGGTCGTGCAGCTCGTGGGCGGCGCCGACCGGGCGCGCGCCAGGGCGCTGGTGGAGGCGCAGGGGCTCTCCTTCGAGGAGGGCGTCGACGACCTGGTGGGCGCCTTCGAGGGCGGCGCGCTGGTGGCCACCGGGGCCCGCGCCGGCGACGTGCTCGAGATGATCGCCATCGACCCGGCCCACCAGGGCGGCGGCCTGCTGGGCGAGCTGGTGGGCGAGCTGGTGCGGCGCGGCCTGGCCGCCGGCCACCAGGGGCTCTTCGTCTTCACGAGCCCGCGGCACGCCCAGAGCTTCGAGGCGCTCAACTTCCGCCTGCTGGCGAGCCAGGCCGAGGTGGCGCTGCTGGAGTACGGCGGCCGCTTCGAGGCCTGGGTGGAGGCCTGCCGCGCCCGCCTGCGCGCCCACGCCGCGGGCGGCGGCGCGGCCGAGGCCGGCGCGGTGGTGCTCAACGCCAACCCGTTCACGCTCGGTCACCAGTGGCTGGTGGAGCAGGCGGCCGCCCGGGTCGAGGCGCTCCACCTGCTGGTGGTGCGGGAGGACCGCTCGGCCTTCCCCTTCGAGGCGCGGCGCCGGCTCGTCGAGGCGGGGACGCGCCACCTGCCCAACGTGGCGGTGCTCGACACCGGCCCCTACGCGGTGAGCGCCCTCACCTTCCCGGCCTACTTCCTCGGCCCGGGGGCGCCGGTGCCGCAGATCCAGCTCGAGCTCGACCTGACCCTCTTCGGCGCGCGCATCGCGCCGGCCCTGCGGGTGCGCCGCCGCTTCTTCGGGAGCGAGCCCGGCTGCGCCACCACCCGCGCCTACAACGCCGCCATGCACCGGCTCCTCCCCCGCTGGGGCGTCGAGCCGGTGGAGCTCCGCCGGGTCGAGGCGGGCGGCGCGCCCATCTCCGCCTCCACCGTGCGCGCCGCGCTGGCCCGCGGCGACGTGTCCGCGCTGAAGGCCCTCGTCCCGGGGACGACCCTGGCCTATCTTCTCTCGCCCGAGGGGCGCGCCGTGGGCGCGCGGCTGTCGGCGGCGCCGGGGAGGCACGGGTGAGGGACGCAGCGACGAGGGAGGCCGGGATGAGGATCGCCAGGAGGGCGCAGGCGGGCACCATGCAGTCGAGCGACCTCATGGTCGCGGTGGAGCCGGCCGAGGCCCTGAGCGTGGAGATCGAGTCGACGGTGAAGAAGCAGTTCGAGCACCTCATCCGCGCCGTGGCGGAGCGGGTGCTGGCGGCGCACGGCGTGACGGCCGGGCGCGTCCGCATCACCGATCGGGGCGCCCTCGACTACGCCATCCAGGCGCGGCTGGAGACGGCGCTCGCGCGCGCCGCGGAGGCCTAGATGGACGGCTACTGGTACAAGGAGGTCGAGCAGGGGCGCCGCTTCGTCCTCAAGATCTCCCCCGGCGAGCCGCTGCAGGAGCGCCTCCTCGAGTTCGCCCGCTCGGTGGACCTGAAGCACGCCGTGGTCGTGTCGGCGGTGGGCTCCATCCAGGACCTCAGGTTCCGCGGCATCAAGGCCGGCGCCAAGCTCCCCATCACGCCGCCGCGCATGCACCTCCACGACGTGGCCGGCCCGCTCGAGCTGCTGGCCCTGACCGGCAACATCCTGCCCGACGAGGGCGGGGCGCTCGACTGCCACCTCCACGTCATGGCGGCCCGCTCCTCCGGCGACGTGCTGGGCGGCCACCTCTTCGACGCCCGGGTCTTCGCCACCTGCGAGGTGGTGCTCTCCGAGCTCGCCGCCGAGGGGCTGGAGCGCCACCGCTCGCGCACCGGCGGCGTCAACACCGTCTTCATCGAGGAGGGGTGACCGTGGGCCACCTCCACCGCGGCGAGGAGCCGGACGGCGTCGCGCCGCCGCCGCCGGCCGCCTCCGCGCTGCGCCGCTCGCTCCTCTACGTGCCGGGCAACATGCCCTCCATGCTGCAGAACATCCCCATCTTCGCGGCCGACGCGGTCATCATCGACCTCGAGGACGCGGTGCCGCTCGGCGAGAAGGACGCGGCCCGGCGGCTGGTGCGCCGCTTCCTGGAGACCTACCGGGAGCGGCGCCAAGAGGTGCTGGTGCGCATCAACGCGCTCGACACCCCCTGGGGCCGGGACGACCTCGCCGCGGTGCTGCCGGCCCTGCCCGACGGCATCCGCCTGCCCAAGGCCGACACGCCGGAGATCGTGGAGCGGCTCGACACGCTGCTCACCGAGCACGAGGAGGCGCTGGGGGTGGAGATCGGCCGCTTCCGCATCCTCCCCTCCATCGAGAGCGCGCTGGGCGTCATCAACTGCATCGACGTGGCCGCCACCTCGGCGCGCATCCTCGGCCTGGCCTTCGGGGCCGAGGACTACACCGCGTCCATGGAGATCGAGCGGACCAAGACCGGCGAGGAGCTCTTCAACGCCCGCTCCCGCGTGGTCTGGGCCGCCAAGGCGGCCGGGGTGCAGGCCATCGACTCCATCTTCTCGGACGTCAAGGACATGGAGGCCTTCCGGCGCGAGGTCGAGCTCGTCAAGGGGCTGGGCTACACCGGCAAGTCCCTCGTCAACCCGCGCCAGATCGAGGTCTGCCACGACGTCTTCGCCCCCAAGGCCGCCGAGATCGAGTACGCGCTGCAGGTGGTGGACGCCATCCGGCGGGCGCGCGAGATGGGGACCGGCGTCATCTCGCTGGGGGGGAAGATGGTCGACGCGCCGGTGGTGAAGCGGGCCCTGCGGGTGCTGCGCACGGCCCACGCCCACGGGCTGGTGGCGGCCGCCCCCGACGAGGCGGTGCTCCATGGCTAGGAACTCGCTGGGGCGCGAGCTCCCCGCCAGCTTCCAGGGGCGCCCGGTGGTCCCCTACCGCGACCCCTGGTCGGTGCGCCCGGAGGGGCTGCGGGCCACGCGCGCCCTGAAGCGGGTCGACCCCGGCCAGCCCAAGCTGGTGCAGAACCTCCAGGAGGCCATCGAGCGCTGCGGCCTCCGGGACGGCATGACCATCGCCACGCACCACCACCTGCGCAACGGCGACGCCCTGCTCAACCACGTGGTCCGCATGATCGACCACATGGGGCTGAAGGACGTCAAGATCGCCTCCAGCTCGGTCCACCCGGTCCACGCCGAGCTCGTCCCGCTCATCCGCGAGGGGGTCGTCACCGGCCTGGAGTGCGGCGTCAACGGGCTCATCGGCGAGCTGTGCAGCAAGGGGGAGCTCCGCTGCCCCATCACCGTCCGCTCCCACGGCGGGCGGGCCCGCGCCGTGTCCAGCGGGCAGGTCCCCATCGACGTGGCCTTCCTGGCCGCGCCCGCCTGCGACGAGTACGGCAACCTGAACGGCGCCCACGGCC
Source organism: Myxococcales bacterium (assembly GCA_021779335.1). Taxonomy (GTDB): domain Bacteria; phylum Myxococcota; class Myxococcia; order Myxococcales; family Anaeromyxobacteraceae; genus JADKCZ01. The sequence continues at coordinate 5,074 of JAJYAW010000172.1, forward strand.
CCTCGGCCTTCGGCAGCATGGGCTACGCCTTCACCGACGCCCTCCACGCGCGCCACGTCATCGCCGTGACCGACCACCTGGTCCCCTACCCGGCCGCGCCGGCCTCCATCTCCCAGGCGGACGTCGACTGGGTGGTGAGGATGGAGCGGCTGGGCGATCCCGGGAAGATCGTCTCCACCACCACCCGCGTCACCACCGATCCGGTCGGCCTCCAGATCGCCCGCTACGCCACCCAGGTCATCGAGGCCTCCGGCTACCTCAAGGACGGCTTCTCCTTCCAGACCGGCTCGGGCGGCACCTCGCTGGCGGTGGCGGAGAACGTCCGCAACCTGATGCGGGCGCAGCGGATCAAGGGGAGCTTCGGCTGCGGCGGCATCACCGGCTACTTCGTCGACATGCTGGAGGAGGGGCTCTTCCAGGCGCTCTTCGACGTGCAGTGCTTCGACCTGAAGGCGGTCGAGTCCATCCGCCGGAACCGCAACCACCTGGAGATGAGCGCCGACACCTACGCCAACCCCTTCAACGCGGGGGCGGTGGTGAACCGGCTCGACGTGGTCATCCTGGGCGCCACCGAGGTGGACGTGGACTTCAACGTCAACGCCAACACCGAGTCGAACGGCCTGCTGCTCCACAACACCGGCGGCCACGCCGACACGGCGGCCGGGGCCAAGCTGGCCATCATCGTGGCGCCCTCGATGCGCGGGCGGCTCCCCATCGTGCGCGACGCCGTCACCACCGTCACCACCCCGGGCGCCACGGTGGGGGCGGTGGTCACCGAGCGCGGCATCGCGGTCAACGACCGCCACCCGGAGCTGAAGGCCGAGCTCCTGCGGCGCCGGGCGCCGGTCAAGGACATCCGCCAGCTGCAGCGGGAGATCGAGGCCGTCACCGGCGCGCCGCGGCCCCTCGAGTTCGGCGACGAGGTGGTGGCGCTCATCGAGTACCGCGACGGCACCATCATCGACGCGGTCCGGCGGGTGAAGGGCTGAGCGGCGTGCGCTCCGCCCTCCTCGCCGCGCGCGACGCGCGGCAGGCGCTCCTCGAGGCGCACCGCCCGCCGCCCGGGGCGGCGCTGCTGGCGGTCTCGCTGGCCATCCCCGGCGCGGAGAAGGAGCCGCCGGGGGCGCTGGCGCTCTTCGCCTGGGCGGTGGCGCGGGCGGTGGGGCGGCTGCCGGGGGCCCGCCCGCTCCACTCCGGCGGCGACGCCCTCGGCCCCTTCGCCCTGCTGGCGGTGCCGGCCGCGGCCGAGGAGGTGAAGCGGGCCTGCCTGGCCATCGAGGCGGCCCGCGCGGCGGCGCGGCTCGCGGACCTCGACGTTTACGGCCCGGG
>JAJYAW010000173.1 GCA_021779335.1 Myxococcales bacterium
ATGATCATGCCGCGCTCGACGTCGCCGCGGTAGGACTCCACCACCGAGCGGAGGATGGCGTAGAGCATGAGCCAGGTGGCCAGCACCTGCCCGTGGAAGGCCTTGCGGGGCCGCACCACCAGCACGAGGAGCAGGAAGAGGCCGAGCTCGCCGAAGGACTCGTAGAGCTGCGTCGGGTGGAGCGCCAGGGTGTGCAGGTGGTCCGGGGCCAGGTACTGGCTCGGGTCGGGCCGCCCGGCGAAGGTCTGGAACGCGAGCGACTGGGGCGGGAAGTGGGCCAGCCAGGGCAGGCCCTGGTTGGAGGCCACCTCGCCCCAACAGCAGCCGGCGCTGAAGCAGCCGAGCCGCCCGAAGAAGTGGCCGATGGCCACGCCGGGGATGAGCGTGTCCGCGTGGGCCATGAAGTCCATGCGGTGGCGCCGCAGGTAGATCCAGGCGGTCAGCGCGGCGGCGATGAGGCCGCCGTAGAAGACCAGCCCGCCCTCCCACACGGCCAGCACCCTGGGGATGCGCCCGAAGGGCGTCTGCGCCAGGAAGGTGCCGGTCTCGAAGTAGTCGCGCCAGTTCACGATGATGAAGTAGACGCGGCTGCCCACCAGCGCGGCCACCAGGATCCAGAAGGAGAGGTCGGCGAGCCGCTCCGGGTCCTGGCCGCGCCGCCTGGCCTCCCGCTGCGCCAGCCCGATGCCCACCAGGAAGCCGGTGGCGATGAGCAGGCCGTAGGTGTGGAGCGGCAGCCGCACCTCCTGGTCCAGCAGGCCGGTGCGCCAGAGCACGCCCGCCAGCACCACCAGGGCGGCGATGACCCAGGCGTCGTCCTTGAAGGCGGCCAGCCACCCGGCCGGGTGGCCGTCGGCCCGCGACCGGCGCACGTAGAAGAAGGCCCGCGCCACGGCGAGGAGGACGACCGCCGCGAGCGCCGCCGGCTTGGCGAGCCAGGCCGGGACGACGATGGTGAAGAGGATGGGGAGCATGGCGGATCCTTCAGGGGTGGAAGGCGCGGGCGGCGGCGGTCATTCCCGCGCCGCTGCCGCGGCCTGCTTGGGACCCGGGAAGAGGAGCAGCAGCCCCACCCCCACCACGATGAGCGAGTCGGCCAGGTTGAAGGTGGGCCAGTAGAGGTCCGGCCGGTTCCACCAGTGCCAGTCGACGAAGTCGATGACGTAGCCGCGCGCCAGCCGGTCCAGGTAGTTACCCCAGGCCCCGGTGAGCACCAGGGAGAGGGCCACCTGGAGGAGCCGCTGCCTGGCCTCGAGCCGCCGCAGGTAGAGCAGGATGAACGCCGAGGCGGCCAGCGTCACCACGCCGAAGAAGAGGGTGCGGGTGTTCGCCGAGAGGTCGCGCAGGAAGCCCCAGGCCGCGCCCGGGTTCTCGGCGTAGCGCATGCGCCAGAGCGGCCCGTACACGACGTACGGCTCGGTGGAGTAGGCCTCCAGGTGCCTCAGCGTGTAGAAGGCCCGCACCCGCTCGGCCAGGCCGGCCTCCGGCCGGGCCAGCGCCGTGGTGAGCCGGTCCACCGCCAGGAACTTGGTCGCCTGGTCCGCCGCCAGGCCCACCACCAGGATGAGCGCCAGCCGCCGCCACTTCGACATCGTCGCCTCTCTCAGGTGAGCGCCGTGACGCACTTGCCGCAGATGGTCGGGTGGGCCGCGCTGGCGCCGACGTCCTCGGCCTGAACCCAGCAGCGGGCGCACTTGTTCCCGGGCGCCAGCGCCACCTCGACGCCGAAGGGCCCGTCGCGGAGCGTCACCTTGGAGACGATGAGCAGCGTGGGCAGCTCGGCCCGGGCGGACTCGAGCAGGGCCCGCTGCTCGCCGCTGGCGGTGATGGTGACGGCCGCCTCCAGGCTCTTGCCGATGAGCTTCTGCTCGCGCGCCCGCTCCAGCTTCTCCTGCACCGCGGCGCGCACCTGGAAGAGCGCGGCGTAGCGGGCCTCGAGCGCGTCGGCCCCGGCGGGGCGCTCGCGGCGCGGCAGGCCGGCCAGGAAGACCGACTCGGCCGGCCGGCCGGGCAGGTGGCCCCAGGCCTCGCTGGCCGTGAAGGAGAGGATGGGGGCGAGCAGCGTGGTCAGGTCGTGCGCCACGGCCCAGAGGACCGTCTGGGCGCTGCGGCGCGGCCGGCCGTCCCGCCTGGCGGTGTAGAGCCGGTCCTTGACGACGTCGAAGTAGAGGCTGGAGAGCTCCACGGCGCAGAGCTGCATGGTGGCGTGGTACGCCACGTGGAAGTCGTAGCCCTCGTAGGCCGCCGTGACCTTCTCGGCCCACGCCGCCAGCCGGCCCATGGCCCAGCGGTCGAGCGGCTCCAGGTCCGCCACGGCCACGGCGTCGCGGGCCGGGTCGAAGTCCACCGTGGCGCCGTCCACCGTGTCCCGCAGCGCCGCCAGCGCGTAGCGGATGGTGTTGCGCAGCTTGCGGTAGCCCTCGGCGATGCCGGCCAGGATCTGCGGCGAGAGCGCCACGTCGTCGCGGTAGTCGGAGGCGGAGACCCACAGGCGGAGCACGTCGGCGCCGTGCGTCTTGATGATCTCCTCGGGCGTGGTGCCGTTGCCGGCGCTCTTCGACATCGGCCGGCCGTGCTCGTCGAGCACGAAGCCGTGGGTCAGCACGGCGCGGTAGGGCGCCTGGCCGCGGATGGCCACCCCGGTGAGGAGCGCCGAGTGGAACCAGCCGCGGTGCTGGTCGGAACCCTCCAGGTAGAGGTCCACCGGCACGCCCTGGCCGGGGTCGCGCTCGGCCACCGCGGCCCAGGAGACGCCGGAGTCCCACCAGACGTCGAGGATGTCCTGCTCGCGCCGGAAGGCGGTGCCGCCGCACCTGGCGCAGGCGTGGCCGGCGGTGAGCTCCGCCGGGGTGCGCCGGTACCAGGCCTCGATGCCCTCCTGCTCGAAGGCGTCCGCCACCTTGTTCATGACGGCCGGCGAGACCAGCGGCTCGCCGCACCCCTCGCAGTAGAAGACCGGGATGGGCACGCCCCAGGTGCGCTGGCGCGACAGGCACCAGTCGGGCCGCGCCTCGATCATGTTGTAGATGCGGTCGCGGCCCCAGTGCGGGATCCACTGCACCTTGTCGATCTCGGCGAGCGCGGCCTGGCGCATCCCGCGGTGGTCCAGGCTGAGGAACCACTGGTCGGTGGCGCGGAAGACCACCGGCTTGTGGCAGCGCCAGCAGTGCGGGTAGCTGTGCTTCAGCGTGGCGGCCGGGTCGGAGAGCAGGTGGCCGGAGGCGAGGAGGTCGGCCACGATCTCCGGGTTGGCCTCGAAGATCTTCTTGCCGGCGTACTTGCCGGCCGCCTCGGTGAAGACGCCGGCGCCGTCCACCGGGTTCAGCACCTCCAGGTCGTACTTCATGCCGACCACGTAGTCCTCGGCGCCGTGGCCCGGCGCGGTGTGGACCAGGCCGGTGCCGGCCTCCAGCGTGACGTGGTCGCCCAGGATGACGGGCGACTGGCGCCCCATGAAGGGGTGCAGGTAGGAGAGCCCCTCCAGCTGCTTGCCCTCGAAGTACGCCACCACCCGCTCCGGGTGGGCCAGCGCGGCCACCGAGAGCACGCCGCCGCCGCCGGTGGCCGCCTCGTGGGCCGCCGGCGAGTGGGGCGCCGGCACGTCCTTCTGGACGAGCTCGCCGGGCGCGCAGTCGGCCAGGAAGGCGGCCAGCAGGTCCTTGGCCACCACCAGCAGGGTGCCGTCGAGGTCGTAGGCCACGTACTCGAAGTCTGGGTGAGCCGCCACCGCCAGGTTGGCCGGAAGGGTCCAGGGCGTGGTGGTCCAGATGACGAGCCGCGCCTTGCGCCCCGCCGCCTTGGCGTCCGGCAGCGGCGAGGCGAGATCGAAGGCCACGTAGATGGAGGGTGAGACGTGCTCCTCGTACTCCACCTCGGCCTCGGCCAGGGCGGTCCGGTCCGTGACGCACCAGTAGACCGGCTTCTTGCCGCGGAAGAGGAAGCCGCGCTCGGCGGCGCGCGCCAGCGCCCTCACCGTGTCGGCCTCGTACCTCCTGGCCATGGTGGCGTAGGGCGCGTCCCAGCGGCCGAAGACGCCCAGCCGCCGGAAGGAGTCGCGCTGCCGCTCGATCCACTTCTGCGCGTAGGTGCGGCAGGCGCCGATGACGGCGGGCCGGTCCATCTCGCGCTTCTTCGGGCCGAGCTCCTTGTCCACCTTGAGCTCGATGGGCAGGCCGTGGCAGTCCCAGCCCGGCACGTAGTCCGCCACCTCGCCCTTCTGGTTGCGGTACTTGACGATGATGTCCTTCAGGATCTTGTTGAGGGCGTGGCCGATGTGGATGTCGCCGTTGGCGTAGGGCGGCCCGTCGTGGAGCACGAACCTCTTCGCCCCCGGCCGGGCCGCGTTGCGCGCCACCACCTTGGCGAAGAGGCCGGCGGCCTCCCAGGCCTTCAGGATCTCCGGCTCCCGCTGCGCCAGGTTGGCCTTCATCGGGAAGTCGGTCTTGGGGAGCTGGAGGGTGTCCTTGTAGTCCACGCTGGAGTCCTTGGAAGGACTGCGGTTCTAGCAGCGGGCGCCCTTCCGATCAACGAACCCGCCCGCCCGGCCGCCGGCCGCGACGCCGCGTTGCCTCGCGCCGCCGCCTGGGGCTACCCTCGCGCCTCCCATGGCGAGCGCGAAGCGGCGAGCGGCGAAGGTCCCGGCGAGCCCGGCGACCGGGCGCGCGGCGCGCCGCCCGGGCGTCCGCCCCCGGCCGCTCGGCGTGCTCATCCTGTCGCGCAACGAGCAGCTCCACTCCACCCGCCGGCTCGGCGAGGCGGCCCGCGCCCTGGGCCACGCGCCGCGCGTCCTCGACACGCTCCGCTGCGACATGCTGCTCGGGCGCGACCGGCCGCGCCTCTTCTACCGGGGCGAGGAGCTGGCGCCCGAGCTCGTCCACGTGGCCATCCCCCGCATCGGCGCCTCCATCACCGGCTACGGCCTCTCGGTGGTCGACCAGCTCGACATGATGGGGGTGCCGGTGCTGGCCGGCGCCCTCCCCATCGCCCGCTCGCGCGACAAGCTGCGGGCGCTGCAGCTGCTCTCCCGCTTCGGCGTCGACATCCCGCGCACCGCCATGTGCCGGTACCGGGACGAGGTCCCGGCCGCGGTGGAGATGATCGGCGGGCTCCCCTGCATCATCAAGCTCATCCAGGGGACGCAGGGCGTGGGCGTCATGATCGCCTCGACCATGGTCGAGGTGCAGGGGCTGCTCGACACGCTCTGGACGCTGGGCCAGGAGATCATCCTGCAGGAGCTGGTGGCCGAGTCGCGCGGCCGGGACGTGCGGGCGCTGGTGATCGGCGACCGGGTGGTGGCCGCCATGCGGCGCACCGCGCGCGCCGGCGAGTTCCGCTCCAACATCCACCGGGGCGGCGAGGCCACCGCGCTCACGCTGCCGCGCGAGTACGCCGAGGCGGCGGTCAAGGCGACCCGGGTCCTCGGGCTGGAGGTGGCCGGCGTGGACATGCTGGAGGCCCGCACCGGCCCCAAGATCATGGAGGTCAACAGCTCTCCGGGCTTCGAGGGGCTGGAGCAGGCCACCGGGCTCGACATCGCCACGCTCTACGTGCGCCACGCGGTCGAGTTCGGCCACGCCCGCACCTCGGGTCACGGCACCGGCCACCCGGTGTAGGTGGCGCAACCACGTGCCCTGGCGGCACGCTCGCGCGCGGCCGGCGCCGGGATCACCGCGGGATGGCTCGCCGGCGCGGCTGGCACGCGCGGTGCTTTGGCACGGGTGCGAAGGCTTGCGCTCGGCCGCTGAATGGTCGAGCCTTCCCGGGCGTCCTCCACGTGGAGAGGACGTCCCTCACCGACGAGGAGTGGTCCGATGAAGCGATCCCTGCTGTTCCTGGCCCCGCTCGCGCTGCTGGCCGGCTGCGTCGTGCGCACCGGTCCGTACGAGCCGGGCTACGTCGAGCCCGCCCCGGCCTACCCGGCGCCGCAGGCCTACGAGCCGCCCCCGCCGACATACGCGCCCCCGCCGGCGTACGCGCCGCCCCCGACGTACGCGCCCCCGCCCGTGTACGCCCCGCCCCCGGCGCCTCGGCTGCGCGTCCAGTACTTCGGCCAGCACTACATCCCCGAGGATCAGGGCGGGGGCTGGTGCTACCAGGACGGCCCTCACGTCCACGACTACATGCCGGACCGCGACGACTGGTTCGAGAACGACGGCGGCTACCTGTACTATCGCGGCCCCTTCGAGTTCGCCTTCGCGGGCGGCCACCCGCTGCCCGGTGGCGGCTGGTGCCCGATCCAGGGGCTGCACTTCCACGACTACTACCCGCCTCGCGGCAACGACTGGTACTGGCAGCGCGACTACGGCTACGTCTACCGCGGCCCGTACCGCGCCGAGCGCCCGGCGCCGCCCCGCTACTGGCCGCGCCCGCTGCCGCCGCCGCCCCGCGTGGCCCCGCC
>JAJYAW010000174.1 GCA_021779335.1 Myxococcales bacterium
GCTCGGCGACGCCGACGCGGTGGCCGACGCCATCCGGACGCTGGCGGTGCGCGGCGCGCCGGCCATCGGCGTGGCGGCGGCCTACGGCCTGGCGGTGGAGGCGCGGCGCGGCGCCGCCCCGGCCCGCCTCCGCGCCGCCTCGGAGACCCTGGCCCACGCCCGCCCCACCGCGGTGAACCTGGCCTGGGCCGTGCGGCGCATGGGGCACCGGCTCGGGCTCCCCGCCGCCGAGATCCTGGCCGAGGCCCACGCCATCCGCGACGAGGACGAGGCCGCCTGTCGGCGCCTGGGCGCGCTCGGCGCGGCGCTCCTGCCGCCCGGCGCCACCGTGCTGACCCACTGCAACGCCGGGGCGCTGGCCACCGCGGGCTACGGCACCGCGCTGGGCGTCGTCCGCGCCGCCGTGGAGGCGGGCAACCGGGTCACGGTGCTGGCCGACGAGACCCGCCCGTTCTTCCAGGGGGCGCGGCTGACCGCCTGGGAGCTCCACCGCGACGGCATCCCGGTCACCATCCTCACCGACGGCATGGCCGGCTGGCTCATGGCGCGGCGCGAGATCTCCTGCGTGGTGGTGGGGGCCGATCGCGTCGCCGCCAACGGCGACGTGGCCAACAAGATCGGCACCTACTCGCTGGCCGTGCTGGCGGCGCACCACGGGCTCCCCTTCTACGTGGCCGCCCCGTGGTCCACGGTGGACCGCGCCACGGCGACGGGCGCCGGCATCCCCATCGAGGAGCGCCCCTCCGACGAGGTGCTCCTCATCCACGGTCAGCGGATCGCGCCGGCCGGGGTCACGGCGCGCTACCCGGCCTTCGACGTGACGCCGGCCTCGCTGGTGACCGCCCTCGTCACCGAGCGGGGCGTGGTGCGGGCCCCGTTCGCCGAGGGGCTGGCCGCGCTCGACGGGCCGCGGTAGGACGGGCCCCGTGGACCGCCCCTGGGCCATCGTGTGCGACTTCGACGGCACCGCGCAGGCCCTCGACCTGGGCGACGCGGTGGCGCTCCGCTTCGCCGGCGCGGCGGCCTACGCCGAGGCCGAGGAGCGGTTCCGGGCCGGCCAGAGCAGCTTCGGGGTGCTGCTCCGCGCGGTCTTCGCGCCCATCACCGCCAGCGGCGAGGAGATCGCCGCCTTCGCCGTGGCGCGCGCCGCCTGGCGCCCCGGGTTCGAGGCGTTCCTGGCGGCCTGCGCCCGCGCCGGCCACCGCTTCCTCATCGTCTCGGCCGGGCTGGACGCCTACATCGAGCCGGTGCTGGCGCGCCTCCCCGCCGCGCTGCGCCGGCACGTCGAGCTGCGCGCCAACCGGGCCGAGTGCTCGCCGGCCGGCCTGGCGATCACCTTCCACGGCCCCGACTGCGGCTTCTGCGGCGCCTGCAAGGGGGCGGTGGTGCGCGAGCTGCAGCGCGCCGGCTACCGGGTGCTGGTCCTGGGGGACGGCGCCGGCGACCGCTGCGCCGCCGAGGCCGGCGACCTGGTCTTCGTCCGGGCGGGCTCCAGCCTGGTCGGGTGGTGCCGGGAGCGGGGCGTGGCGCACCAGGAGTTCAGCACCTTCCACGAGGTGGCGGCCCGGTTCCCGGGGCTGCCGGCCCCGAGGGGCGCCGCCGCCGCCCCGCCGTGAGAGAGTCGCCCGCCCGAAAGGCCACCATGCCCTGCTGTTCTCCTGCGCTGCTCGCCGCGCTCACCCTCGCCACCACCCCCGCCGCGCCCCCGCAGACGCCCACGCCGCCGGGCGCGCCCCGCGTCCGGGAGGCGTCGCTGCGCGCCCACCTGGCCTTCCTCGCCGACGACCTCCTGGAGGGGCGCGGCACGGGCCAGCGCGGCGGGGCGCTCACGGTCCGCTACCTGGAGACCGAGCTGCGCGTGCTCGGGCTCGCGCCGGCGGTGGGGGACGGCTACCTGCAGCGGGCGGAGGTCACCGGCGTCAAGCTCGCGCCCGCCGCCAGCGCGCTCGCCTTCCGCGGCCCCGGGGGCGAGTTCCCCGCCGTCCTCGTGGAGGACGCCGTCGTGGCCACCGGCCAGGCCCGCCCGGAGGTCGCGGTGGAGGCGCCGGTGGTCTTCGCCGGCTACGGCATCAGCGCGCCCGGCGAGCGCTGGGACGACTTCAAGGGTGTGGACGTGGCCGGGAAGCTCCTGCTGCTGCTCGTGAACGAGCCCCCGCCCACGGCCGAGGAGCCGCGCCGCTTCGACGGCCCGAGCCTCACCGAGTACGGCCGCTGGACCTGGAAGTACGAGGAGGCCGCCCGCCGCGGCGCCGCCGGCGTGCTCCTCGTCCACACCACGGCGGAGGCGTCCTACGGCTGGGGCGTCGTCACCACCGGCTTCGGGGGGGAGCGGTTCCAGCTGGCGGACGGGCCGCGCGGCGCGCCGCTGGAGGGCTGGGTCACCGAGGCCTTCGCGCGCCGGCTCGTCGCGCTGGGTGGCCAGGATCTCGACGCGCTCCGCGCCCGGGCGCAGCGGCGCGACTTCCGGCCGGTGCCGCTCGGCGTGACCGCCGCGGCGCACCTGGCGAGCGCCGTCCGCACCTTCCCGCAGGAGAACGTGGCCGGGCTGGTGCGCGGCACGGATCCCCGGCTGGCCGCGGAGGCCGTCGTCTACAGCGCCCACTGGGACCACTTCGGCGTGGCCGACGGCAAGCTCTTCAACGGCGCGGTGGACAACGCCAGCGGCTGCGCCGCGCTGCTCGCCATGGCCCAGGCGGCGGTGGCCAGCCCGGCGCGCCGCAGCCAGCTCTTCCTGTTCACCTTCGGCGAGGAGCAGGGGCTGCTGGGGGCCTCCGCCTGGGTGCGCCAGCCGCCGTGGCCGCTGGCGCGGACGGTGGCCGACCTCAACCTCGAGTCGCTCAACTTCGTGGGGCCGTCCCGGGACATCGAGTTCCTGGGCGGCGAGCGCTCCACGCTCCTCGAGACCGGGCGCGCGGTGGCGGCGCGCTCGGGGCTGGTGCTCCGGCCGGCCGAGCCGGATCCGGCCGGGCTCTACTTCCGCAGCGACCACTTCCCCTTCGCCCGCGCCGGCGTCCCGGCGCTCAGCCCGGGCTTCAGCCTGGCCGGCCAGCGCGACTACCTCGTCGACCCGGTCGGGAGCCGGACCAAGGCGGCCGCCTTCCTGGGGCGCTACCACACCGAGCAGGACGACTACGACCCGGCCTGGGATCTCGGGGGCATGGTGCAGCAGGCCCAGTTCGTGCTCGACCTCGGGCGGGCCGTCGCCGACGCCCCGGGCCGCCCGGCCTGGAAGACCCCTTGAGCCCGGGCGCGCGCCCGGCCGTTCCCCGCTAGACTCCGGGGGATGCCCACCGCCTGCCCCGCCTGCGGCCACGCCCGCGGCTCCAACGCCGGGTGCCTCTCCTGTCGCGAGGCGGCGGCGCGCGAGCTCTCGGGCGCGGCCGAGGACGTCACGCCGGCGCGGGTGGCCGAGGCCGCCGAGCGGGCCGGGCGCTTCGTGACCCGTCCGCCCTGGTGGGCCCGCGGCGCGCCGGCCGGGCTGCTGGCCAAGCTCCGCCTCCTCTGGCTGGTGCTGCGCGACTTCGTGGGTGGCCGGTACCGGGTCCCCTGGAAGGCGGTGGCCGCGCTGGCGGCGGCGGCCCTCTACGTGGTCTCTCCCTTCGACCTCATCCCCGACTTCCTCGGGCCGCTCGGCTTCACCGACGACGCGCTCGTGCTGGCGCTCACCTGGGGGCTGCTGCGCCGGGAGCTGCTCGACTACTGCGCCTGGAAGGGGCTCTCGCCGGCCCACTTCGGCCTGGAGGGGCGGTGAGCTCCGCCTGCGGCCCGAGGACGGAACCCCCCGTCATCCTTGACAGCGTGGAGGGGCTGATCGTATAGAGCCGCCTCCCGGAGGGCCGGGGTGGCGCGCCGTGGAAGGGCATCACGGAGGGCGCTCCCGGGCAAGACTCCAGCGATTCCAAGGAGCAAGCGATGTACGCGGTGATCAAGACCGGCGGGAAGCAGTATCGCGTGGCCCAGGGTGATCGGCTCAAGGTCGAGCTGCTCGCCGGCGACGTGGGCGGCAAGGTGAACTTCGAGGCGCTGCTCCTCGGCGGCGAGGGCGAGGCCAAGGTCGGCGCCCCGGTGGTCGCCGGCGCGGCCGTCGAGGGCCAGATCGTGGCCCACGGCAAGCACAAGAAGGTCATCCACTACCGCAAGAAGAAGGAGGGCTGGACCAAGAAGCGCGGTCACCGCCAGTCCTTCACCGAGATCCTCGTCACCGCGGTGCGCGGCTAAGGAAGGCGGAACAGACATGGCTCACAAAAAGGGACAGGGCTCCTCCCGCAACGGCCGCGACTCGGCCGGGCAGCACCGTGGCGTCAAGATCTACGGCTCGGAAAAGGTCATCTCCGGCAACATCCTGGTCCGCCAGTGCGGCACGCTCTTCCACCCGGGCGCCAACGTCGGCCAGGGCAAGGACTTCACGCTCTTCGCCACCTGCGAGGGGACCGTCAAGTACTCCAAGACCCGCGGCGACCGCCGCGTCGTCTCGGTGATCCCGGCCGAGCCCAAGGCCTAGCACCGCGCACGGCGGGCCGTCCGGCCGGCCGCACCACGACGCCGCGAACCTCCACGGGTTCGCGGCGTTCGTCGTTTCGAGAGGTCGCCATGAAGTTCGTCGACGAGGTCCGCATCCACGTGAAGTCCGGCGACGGCGGCGCCGGGGCCATCGCCTGGCGGCGGGAGAAGTTCATCCCGCGCGGCGGCCCGGCCGGCGGCGACGGCGGCGACGGCGGCGACGTGGTGCTGGTGGTCGACCCCCAGATGGCCACCCTCCTCGACTACCGGTACATCCGCGAGCACAAGGCCCGCAGCGGCGAGAAGGGGCACGGCCGGGACATGAACGGCGTCTCCGCCCCGCACCTGGAGCTCCGGGTGCCGCCCGGCACGCTGGTGCGCGACGCCGCCACCGGCGAGGTGATCGTCGACATGAGCGGCGGCCTGACCCGCTTCGTCATCGCCAAGGGCGGGCGCGGCGGCCTGGGCAACATCAACTTCGCGAGCTCGACCAACCAGGCGCCCCGCTACGCGCAGGACGGGACGCCCGGCGAGGAGAAGGAGCTCTTCCTCGAGCTCAAGCTGCTGGCGGACGTGGGCATCGTCGGGTACCCCAACGCCGGCAAGTCGACGCTCATCAGCCGCATCAGCCGGGCCAGGCCCAAGATCGCCGACTACCCCTTCACCACGCTGACGCCCAACCTGGGCGTGGTGGGCTGGCGCGGCGAGCGCAGCTTCGTGGTGGCCGACATCCCCGGCCTCATCGAGGGGGCGCACGCCGGCGCCGGGCTGGGCCACCAGTTCCTGCGCCACGTGGAGCGCTGCCGCGTGCTGGTCCACCTGGTGGACGGGGCCAACCCGGACCCGTCCCGCTCGCTGGCCAGGGACTTCGCCGCCATCAACAAGGAGCTCAAGCTCTACTCCAGGGAGCTGGCCGCCAAGCCGCAGGTGGTGGTGGTCACCAAGGTGGACCTGCCCGAGGCGCGCGCCGCCGCCCTCGGGTGGCAGAAGGCGATGGCCCGGCGCAAGGCGCCGGTGGCGGTGCACCTGCTCTCCTCGGCCACCGGGGAGGGGCTCGACGCGCTGCTCGACGCGGTGGCGGCCTCGATCTGGCCGGACGTGAAGCCCGGGAGGACGGGGCAGCGCAAGCGGCTGGGCAAGCAGCGGGGCGGGCGGTGAGCTCGCCGCCGGGCCACCCCGGCTTCCTGCTGCCCGAGCGCAGGCGGCGCATCGACGAGGTCGTGGCCGGCCGCACGCGCACGCTGACGGTGGTCATGGAGGCGCTGGGCGACCCCCAGAACGTCAACGCCGTGCTCCGCACCGCCGAGGCCTTCGGCCTGCAGGAGGTCCACGTCGTCGAGGGGCCCATGAAGGCCTTCGACCGGAACAGGAAGATCTCGCAGAACGCCGACAAGTGGCTCGACGTGGTCCGCTGGAGGACCACCGGTGAGTGCCTGGCCCACCTGAAGCAGCGGGGCTTCGCCGTCTACGCCACGCACCTCGGCGAGGGGTCGCGGGATCTCGCCGCGCTCTCCTTCGCGGCGCCGGTGGCGCTGGTCTTCGGCAACGAGCACCGCGGCGTCTCGGACGAGGCGCTGGCCGCCGCCGACGTCCGCTACGCCATCCCCATGCGCGGCTTCTCGCAGTCGCTCAACGTCTCGGTGGCGGCGGCGGTGAGCCTGTTCCGCGCCGTGGAGCGGCGCCAGGCCGAGCGGGGCCGCCACGGCGACCTCGACGAGGCGGAGGCGGCGGCGCTGCGGGATCGCTTCTACGCGAGGTCGGTCAAGCAGCGGACCCGCATCGCCAGGGCCGAGCGGGCAGAGGAGCACCGGGCCGCCGTGCGCCGGCGCGGCCGTCACGGCGGCGGCGGCGCGGGCCACGGGCCCGGGTAGCGG
>JAJYAW010000175.1 GCA_021779335.1 Myxococcales bacterium
CCGCGACGCCAGCACCTTCGTGATGGCCGCGGTGAGCGTGGTCTTCCCGTGGTCCACGTGTCCGATCGTCCCGACGTTCACGTGCGGCTTGTTGCGCTCGAACTTTTCCTTGCCCATGGTGTCGCTCTCCTTCCTCGTGTCTCGTGTCTCGAAGCGGAACGGCTACTTGGCCGGCGCGCCCTTGGCCTTGCTGACGATGGTCTCGGCGATGCTGCCCGGCACCTGGGCGTAGTGGCCGAAGTGCATGGAGTAGGTGGCGCGCCCCTGGGTCTTGGACCGCAGGTCGGTGGCGTAGCCGAACATGGTGGCCAGCGGCACCATGGCGTCGATGATCTGGGCGCCGGAGCCGGGGTTCATGCCCTGGATCTTGCCGCGGCGGCTGTTCAGGTCGCCGATGACGTCGCCCATGAAGTCGTCGGGCGTGGTGACGACCACCTTCATGATGGGCTCGAGCAGGACGGGCTTGGCCTTGGCCGCGCCCTCCTTGAAGCCCATCGAGCCGGCGATCTTGAACGCCATCTCGGAGGAGTCGACGTCGTGGTAGCTGCCGTCGGTGACCTCGACCCTGATGTCCACCATCGGGTAGCCCGCGAGGATGCCGCCCTCCATGGCCTCCACGATGCCCTTCTCGATGGGCTTGACGAACTCCTTGGGGATGGCGCCACCGACGATGACGTTCTCGAACTCGAAGCCCTTGCCCGGCGGCTGCGGGATGAGGCGCAGCCAGCAGTGGCCGTACTGGCCCTTGCCGCCGGTCTGCCGGACGTACTTGCCCTCGGCCTCGACCGTCTGCGTGATGGTCTCGCGGTAGGCCACCTGCGGCTTGCCGACGTTGGCCTCGACCTTGAACTCGCGGAGCATGCGGTCCACCAGGATCTCCAGGTGGAGCTCGCCCATGCCGCCCATGATGGTCTGGCCCGTCTCCTCGTCCGAGCGGACGTTGAAGGAGGGGTCCTCCATCTGGAGCCGCTGCAGGGCGACGCCCATCTTGTCCTGGTCGGCCTTCGACTTCGGCTCGACGGCCACGAAGATGACCGGCTCCGGGAAGACCATCTTCTCGAGGATGACCGGCTTGTCCTCGTCGCAGAGCGTGTCGCCGGTGGTGGTGGTGCGCAGGCCGACGGCGGCGGCGATGTCGCCGGCGTAGACCTCCTTGATCTCCTCGCGCTTGTTGGCGTGCATCTGCAGGATGCGGGAGATGCGCTCCTTCTTGTCCTTGGTCGCGTTGTAGACGTACGACCCGGCCTCGAGCTTGCCCGAGTAGACGCGGAAGAAGGTGAGGTTGCCGACGAACGGGTCGTTCATCAGCTTGAACGCCAGGGCGCTGAAGGGCGCGTCGTCGGCGACCGGGCGGAGGATCTCGACGCCCTTCATGTCGACGCCCATCATGGGCGGCTTGTCGAGGGGGCTCGGGAGGTAGTCCACCACCACGTCGAGGATCTGCTGGACACCCTTGTTCTTGAAGGCGGTGCCGCAGATGACGGGGAAGAACTTCATCTCGCAGACGCCCTTGCGGAGCCCGCGCATGACCTCTTCCCGGGTGAGCGGATGGCCGTCCAGGTACTTGGCCATCAGGGCGTCGTCGACGTCGGCGACGGCCTCCTCGAGGGCGGCCCGGTACTCCTTGGCCTGGTCGACGAGGTCGGCCGGGATGTCGATCTCCTGGTACTTCGCCCCCATGGTCTCGTCGTCGAAGGTGATGCCCTTCATCTTGACGAGGTCCACCATGCCGCGGAACTTGTCCTCGGCGCCGATGGGCAGCTGGATGGGCACCGGCCGGGCGCCCAGCTTGGACTTGATGGTGGCCACCGACATGAAGAAGTCGGCGCCCACGCGGTCCATCTTGTTGATGAAGCAGACGCGCGGGACCTTGTACTTGTCGGCCTGCCGCCAGACCGTCTCGGACTGGGGCTCGACGCCGCTCACGGCGTCGAAGACGGCCACGGCGCCGTCGAGGACGCGGAGCGAGCGCTCCACCTCGATGGTGAAGTCCACGTGGCCAGGGGTGTCGATGATGTTGACGCGGTGCTCGCGCCAGGGGCAGGTGGTGGCGGCGGAGGTGATGGTGATGCCGCGCTCGCGCTCCTGCTCCATCCAGTCCATGACGGCCGTGCCCTCATGAACCTCGCCCACCTTGTGCGTCACGCCCGTGTAGAACAGGATCCGCTCGGTGGTCGTGGTCTTGCCGGCGTCGATGTGCGCCATGATGCCGATGTTGCGGTAGCGCTCGAGTGGATGGGTACGGGGCATGTCTTCTCGTCCTGAAATCTTCGTGCGTGCGCAAGGAGCCCGCCCGAGGGCGGAGCTCACGACCAAACCGAGCTGTCAAAGAGCGAAGCGGGCTCCTCGCGGAACCATGCCGGCCCAGCCGGCCGCTCTCGAAAGCCTCCTCTAGGAACTCACCAGCGGTAGTGCGCGAAGGCCTTGTTGGCCTCGGCCATCTTGTGCGTGTCTTCGCGCTTCTTCACTGCATTACCACGATTCGCGGCGGCGTCCATGATCTCGCCGGCCAGCTTCTCCATCATCGTCTTCTCGCCGCGGCCGCGCGAGTACTCGATGAGCCAGCGCATCGCCAGGGCGACGCGGCGATCCTGGCGGACCTCGACCGGGACCTGGTAGGTGGCGCCGCCGACGCGGCGGCTCTTCACCTCGACCACCGGCTTGACGTTGTCGAGCGCCTTCTTGAAGACCTTGAGCGGGTCGTCCTTGAGCTTGCCCTCGACCTGCTCGAAGGCGCCGTAGCAGATCTGCTCGGCCGTGGACTTCTTGCCTTCCCGCATCAGGTCGTTGATGAACTTGGCGACCAGGCGATCCTGGAACTTGGGATCGGCGAGGATCTTCCGCTTCTCGACTACGCGACGACGAGGCATCGTGGATTCCTAGGTGTTAGCTTGGGCGCTTCGCGCCATACTTGGAGCGGCTCTGCTTCCGGCCGGTGACGCCCACCGCATCGAGGGTCCCGCGGACGATGTGGTAGCGGACGCCCGGCAGGTCCTTGACGCGGCCGCCGCGGATGAGCACCACCGAGTGCTCCTGGAGGTTGTGCCCCACGCCGGGGATGTAGCTCGTCACCTCGAACCCGTTGGTGAGGCGGACGCGGGCCACCTTGCGGAGCGCCGAGTTCGGCTTCTTGGGGGTCGTCGTGTAGACGCGGGTGCAGACGCCGCGCTTCTGCGGCGACTCCTTGAGCGCAGGCGCCTTCTTCTTCACCGCAAGCTTCTCGCGGCCCTTGCGCACGAGCTGGCTGATCGTCGGCATCGGTTACGAGCTCTTTTCTTCAGCAAGATCGCCCGGGAAGACTGGTTCGGGCGGAAATGGACCCTCGACTTGAGGGCGGCGAATTATACGGAAGCGTTCCCGCGTGTCAAGCCGCTTCAGCGACCCGGGCTTGAAATGGCAACGGGAGGCGCAAGGTACTGGAAGTCGGGGCGTTTGCCAAGCCCCTCCCCCCACGTTCTTTTCACCCATCCCTCGGCCCAAGCTCGACCTGCCCCAGGAGCGCCCTCATGGCCGAGGGGATTCCGAGCTCCTCGCGCTCCTTCGCCCGTGCCCAGCGGAGGTCGTGATGCGATGACAAGCGACCGACCTTGCAGTGGTATCCAACGAGCACCAGGTCGCGATGCGTCAGCGTTCGATCCACCCGGGCCACCTCGGCGCCCAGCCGGAGCCCCGCGAGTGCACCATCCGGAAGAGCCCCCCGGAGCGCGGCTTCGGCTGACCCGCCGGGGGGGAGCTCGGCCGCTGGAGGGCCCCAGAGCCCTCCGAACAGCCCCCGCGCGGGCCGGCGCGCCAGCAGCAGGCGCCCGCCCCGCTCCACCAGGGCACAGGCGAGCGTCAGCCCCCGGCGCGGCGGCCTGCGGCGCGCCGGGGGCAGCTCCCGCTCCCTCCCGGCGGCCCGGGCCCGGCACAGCGAGGCCACCGGGCAGCGCTCGCAGCGGGGCACGGGCTTGACGCACAGGGTCGCGCCGAGCTCCATGAGCGCCTGGTTCCAGTCCCCAGGCCGCCGGGGATCCACCAGCGCGCCGGCCAGCGCGGCCACCCGGCCTCGCGCGCCGGCCGACTCGGGCGCCCCCTCCACGGCCTCGAGCCTGGAGAGGACCCGGGTCACGTTGCCGTCCACCGCCGGCACGCGGCGCACGAAGGCGATGCTGGCCACCGCACCAGCGGTGTACGGACCGAACCCGGGCAGCGCCCGGAGCGCCTCCACGGTGGTGGGCAGCCCGCCGTGGCGCGCCAGCGCCTCCTGCGCGGCGCGCCGCAGCGCCCGGGCGCGGGCGTAGTAGCCGAGGCCGCTCCAGAGGGCCAGCACCTCCTCCTCGCCGGCGGCCGCCAGCGACTCGAGCGTGGGGAGGCGGGCCAGGAAGCGTCGGTAGGAGGCGATGACCCGCGAGACCTGCGTCTGCTGCGACATCGCCTCGGCGAGCCAGACCCGGTACGGCTCCGCGCCGTGCTGCGGGAAGCGCCAGGGCAAGGGCCGGGCGGCCGCGTCGTACCAGGCGAGGAGGCGGCGGCGCAGCGCCGCGCGCCGCGCGGGGGGCAAGGTCACGCGGGGGAGCCTAGGGCACGAAGGGCGTGGCGCGGGGGCCTACTTGACCCGCTTGTCGACGGCCTCCCAGTTCACGTTCTTGAGGAAGGCGTCCACGTACTTGCCGCGCTCGAACGCCTTGTAGTCGCGCATGAAGGCGTGCTCCCACCCGTCCAGCGCCACCACGGTGGAGAAGCCGGGCGGCACGCCGTTCTCGTGCAGCGTGACGAAGTGGTTGGAGAGCCAGCCCGTGCCGGGATCCTGGAAGGTCATGGCCCACCCGATGCCCGGCATGGTGGCCACGGCCTTGAAGTCGGCCAGCCACAGGTCGTACCGGCCGTAGGAGGCCTCGATCGCCTTGCGGAACCTCGAGCCGGCCGGAGGCTCGGCCTGGGCGCCCGCCGTGAGGTTGCCGAAGTAGTACTCGTGGTTGACCATGCCCCCGTACTCGAAGCCCAGCCGGCGCGTCAGCTCGGCGTAGACGGGGTCGGCCCCGGAGGCCTTTCCCTCGGCGGCGAGCCCGGCCAGCTTCTCGGTGAGCGCGTTGGTGCGCTTCACGTACCCTTCGTAGAGCTTCAGGTGCTCCTCGATCTGGTCGTTGGAGATGCCCGCCAGACCGCGGACCTTGGAGAAGTCGTGCGGGGTGTACTTCTTCACGTCAGCCATGTGTTCCTCCGGAGGCGCCGGGCCGAGCGGCCCGCGATGGTGGTGCGGTATCGCACCGGGAATTAGGCGTCGCCCTCCCAGGAGTCAAGGCGCCGAACGGGTCCCTCCCGGGACGCCCCATTCACTGGCGGGAAAGCGGCCAGGGTGCGCCGCCGCGCGGGCACCGGTGCTACCCTGCGGCACCGTGTCCGCCGCCCCGAAGGTCCGCCGGATCGCCCTCCGGCTCGCCCAGGTCCTGCTCCTGTCCGTCGCCGCCGCCGTCGCCGGCCTGGGCGTCCTCTGGCTCACCCTCCCCGACCCGCGGGCGCTCGCCACGCGCAACCCCGCCACCACGGCGCTCATCGAGCAGCGGCGGGCCGAGGCGGCCCGGGCCCACCGGCGCTTCCGGCCGCAGCAGACGTGGGTCCCGCTGGCCCGGATCTCACCTCGGCTGGTGGAGGCGGTGGTGGCCTCGGAGGACGCCAAGTTCCGCGAGCACGGGGGGTTCGACTGGAGCGCCCTCTGGGAGGCCGCCCGCCACGACCTGGCGCGCGGCCGCTACGCGCGCGGCGCCTCCACCATCACGCAGCAGCTGGCCAAGAACCTCTACCTGGGCACCGAGAAGAGCCTGCTCCGCAAGGTGAAGGAGGCGCTGCTGACGGTGAAGCTGGAGCGGACGCTCGACAAGCGGCGCATCCTGGCGCTCTACCTCAACGTGGTCGAGTGGGGGGACGGCACCTTCGGCGCGGAGGCCGGGGCGCGGCGCTACCTGGGCGTCCCGGCCGCCGCCCTCGACTCGGCGCAGGCGGTGCTGCTGGCCTCCATGCTCCCCGCGCCGAGGCGGGTGGACCTGGCGCACCCCTCCCCCTGGCTGCGGGTCCGGGCCACCCACCTGCTGGAGCGGCTCCACGACGAGCACCAGCTCGGCGACGAGGGGTACCTGAGCGCGCGCGCCGCGCTGGCCCGCCTGTTGGGCGGCCCGGCGCCGGCCGACGAGGAGGCCGAGCCGCCGGAGGAGGAGCCGGTGGCGACGCCCGCCCCGTCCGCGCCGGGCGCCGCGCCAGGCGCCGAGCCGACCGAGGAGAAGGCCGCCCCTCCCCCTGGTCAGGGCCCGCCTCCCGGCCCGGACGAGGGCCCGCAAGGGCGTCTGCGAGATG